>JBGPLH010000084.1:0-10898 GCA_041486365.1 Thermodesulfobacteriota bacterium
AGGACGGCGGAGGCCGCCTGGTCCGCCGTCGCGCCTCCGGCGTGCAGCAGGAATCCGAGCGCCGCATCGCGCGATCCGAGCCCCTGGGGGATCAGCGAGACGATCCCGATGAGGTAGGCGGCGCAGTAGGCGGCCAGGAGGAAAAGAATCGGCGGGTCGATCCCCGACGCGCGAAGGCTCACTTTCAGCATCCCGGCCACCGCAAGATCCACCAGCAGGAAACAGATGGCGAAGATCCCGACGAGCGGGGGCCGGACGTGGGCCGCCGCGGCCAGGAGCGGCGCCGCGGCCGGGCGAAGTCGCGCCGGCAGCCGCGCGAGGATTGCGTCGGGATGACGGACGGCGACGCGCCCGACGACCATGGCGAGGACCGCGCCCACCACCGCCGCGAGCGCGAGCAGCGCGCCCGACGTGCCCTTGAGCGCGGGGATCGCGAGGGGAGCCGCCGCCACGGACGCCAGCGCCGCCACGGCGATCGCCAGGAACCCCTCCAGCGGTATCAGGATCGAGCCGGCGGCAAGCGGAACGCCGTAGCGCTCCTTCAGAAGATAGACCCGCATCGGAAATCCCATGCGGAGCGGATTCGTGGCGTTCACCGCCTGGGAGGCCAGCATCACCGCCGAAAGGCCGAGGAAGGGAACGCGCGCACCCGCGCGCCGCAGGAAGATCCAGGAAGGGAGGAAGGTCAGCGCCATTCCCGCCGAGACGAGCACGAGGATCGCGCCCCAGCCGGCCACGTCGAGGCTCGGGACGATGGCCCGGGGATCTAACCGCGCGAGGGCCCATAAGGCGCATGCGGCGGCGGCCAGCAGGAACCCCCGCTCGATCCATCGCCGCGCATTGCTCCTCGCCGGCCCCGTCGCGCGCATGGCGGCGCCCCTATTCGTCGACCCGCACCTGGAGCGGGATGAGGTCCGTCGGTTCCTCCGAGCCGGGGGACGCGCCGCCTGGCGTGCCCAGCGGATGTCCCGCGTGTCCCGGCATATTCGCCCGGGAAGGGCCCGGCTGTGGCCGCGACGTCATGCCGCACCAGGAGCGGCAGTGGTCGGGGTAGTCCTCGTCGAGCATGAGCTGGCGGAAGTCCCTGGCCGCCCCCGACTCCAGCGCTCCGCGCAGGCCCGTCTCGAAGACGCTCGCAAGCGGCCGGTGCGCGTAGTTGCAGCAGGGCGCGAGGTATCCGTCCTTGTTGATGTAGACGATCCCGGCGAAGGGGCTCACGCAGGGGCTCGGCCGATCGAGGAAGTACTCCAGGTTGTCGACGTTCGTCTCGAAGCCGTAGGAGTGGCACTTCGCGCGAACCTCGTCCATGAACGAGCGCACGTCGGGGTCCGTCACCGTGAGGCTCACGAATCCGTGATCGAGGCTCGCGGTGCTCTCGTGCAGCCCCTGGAAGTGGAGCGTCTTCACGTTGCCGATGCCGGCGGCCAGCTCCGGCATGTTCCGGAGCGAGTCGATGTTGTCCCGGCTCACCACCGCGTTGATCCGGAGGGGGATGTTCGAGATCGAGGTGAAGTAGCGCATGTTGTCGAGGATCCGGTTGAGATCCACCTTTCGGATCGCGCGGAACGTCTCCGGATCGGTCGCGTCGATGCTCACGGCCAGCTCGCCGAGGCCCGACTCGACCAGCTCCTTGCCCAGGTGCCGCAGCATCGTCCCGTTGGTCGTCACCGAGGGAGTGCGAACGTACTTCGCGGCGTGGCGGATCACCTCGATGATGCGCGGGTACATGAGCGGCTCCCCCTCTCCGAACAGGTGGAGCAGGCGCACGCCCCTGCACTCCTCGATGAGCTTCATGAGGGGATCGAAGGGCATGTCGCCCACCTGCCCGAGCATCTCGAGGTTCTCGCGGTAGCACCACTTGCAGCGCATGTTGCAGCGGTTCGTGATCTCAATCTGCACCACGCTGGGGGGGAAGTTGTAGTAGCGCAGCCGGGCGTGACGCCGCAGCACGCGCACCTCGAACAGGCGGAGTACGTCGAGCTTGTTCTTGGCCCAGAGGGCGCGGGTGAGGTAGCGGGCACGATGAAGGTTCGGGAGCCTGGTCATGACGAGGGGTTTCCTTCCTTATGGATCGGCACGCCGCCCTGATCCGAAGGCGTCGCGACGAAGAAGTGTTGCCGGAAGAACAGGTTCCGGAGACCGGGCACGTGGCTCGCCGCCCAGGCGATCGGGTGCTTGCCGGGGAGGTTCGCGTTCTTCACCACGGTCGTGTTGGCGAGGAGCCGCAGCCCCGCCGCCCGACACAGCCGATCCACGGATCCGGGCGCGTAATAGAACGTGTGGGTGATGCCGGGCTCCGGCGCGCGGTGGGCCGGGGCGTGATCGAGCGCGCCGATCGAGAGGATCACCCCGCCGGGGCGGAGGAGCGCGCGAAACCGGCGAAGCGCCCCGAGGGGGTCGTGCAGGTAGCAGAAATTGTCGAACATCGTGATCGCGTCGAGGGAGTGGCGAGGAAGCCCGAACATCTCGTCGGGCCCCATCACCTTGAGGTGGGGCGTCTCCCGCGCGATCACCTCCCGCGCGGCGGCCGACGCCTCCACCCCGAGCACGTCCCAGCCGGCATCGGAGGCCTCCCGGAGGAAGACCCCCGTCGCGCACCCGTGATCGAGGAGCCGTCCCTTCGGCGCGTAGCGGGAGAGCAGGCGGACCCGCCGGCGGGCGACCTCGCGCCGCCAGTCCTCTCCCGAACGGTAGTGCTCGTAGTCGGTCTCCGGTCGCGCGGCGAAGTATTGATCGTAGAAATCGGCCATGGCGACCGGCGCGGGTCGCGTGGCGGCGTAGCACAGCCCGCACCGCTCGCAGCGCACGATGGTGTGCGGCGGCTTCACGGCGACGACCTGCCGCGGCGCGGGGCCGCACAGCGCGCAGGACACGTTTTCCGTCCGCTCGTTCACGCCTTCTCCTGCACGATCTGGACAAGACCCTCGGGCCCCGGTCGCCCGAGCAGCATGGCGCCCGCGAGGAGCCCCGCGGCGTGGAGTCCCACCAGCGGCGCGGGTCCCAGGAAGGCCATCGTCCGTCCCATCCGCCGCGGGCCGATCTCCTCTTCCGGAAAGACCGGCACCCCGGCCGCCCGCAGCTCGCCCGCGCGCACCCACCCGGCGAACTGCACCACGGCCGCATGGGGCGCGCGCTTCTGAAGCGACTCGACCGTGAGCTCGCCCCCCTTGCCGAGCATCAGCGTCTCCCGCGTGTAGTCCGCCACGATGAGGGCGTCGGCGTTCTCCACGGCCCAGGCGCCCTGATCGCCCGAGAGCGCCGGCGCGCGCCGGACATCGGCGCCGAGCCTCGCCAGCGCCGCCGCGATCCGGCTCGCGAACTTGCCCTCCCCCGCCACGGCGATGCGCGATCCGTGCACCTCCACCTGGAGGGCGTGGAGCATCTTCACGGCCAGCAGGCCGTTGTGCTCGAATACGTCCACCGCCGGGTGATCCTCGTTCACGGCCCCCACGCGCACGCCGCGGGCGGCGCAGGCGCGGAGATCGATGTCCCCCGGCCGCAGCTCCCAGGCCTCGCACATGGCCGCGATGGCCCTGCCCTCGCCGAGCTTCCGGACCTTCGCGGCGTCCAGCGGCCGCACCCAGCCGAGGTTCGTGACGAGATCGGCCTGCTTCAGCACCGCCGCGTCGAGCCGTTCCACCGGGACGATCCGATCCGGGGCACCCAGTCGCTTGCGCCAGCGCGCCACCACACCGTGAGCCTCCTCCGCCTTCCCGAAGCGCGAGTCGCGCGCCACCGTGAACACGCGCGACGCGCCCGCCCAGGCAGCGATCACGGCGGTGAGGGCGAAGTGGCCCGTTGCCGCCTCGGTGACGACGGTCAGGTCGCGGAGATCGAGCCCGAGCCGATCGACCGCGCGGGTGACGAGCGCGCGCAGCCGCTCCGGATGGACCGCTTCCGGTCCCGGCTCCGGGGCCCCGCGACGCGGATCAGGAGTGTAGGGGGTCATGCGAGCACCTCCTCGAGGACGGCGATCACGCGGCCCTGGGACGCGGGGTCGAGCCCCGGGTACAGCGGCAGGGTCAGGCTCCGCTCCCGGGCGGCCCACGCCTTCGGGAACGACTTCGCGGAGAAACCGAAGGTCCGCCGGTACCAACCGAGCATCGGCACGCAGTGGGTACCGAAAGTGGTCTCGATCCCGGCGCGGCGGAGCGCCGCCTGGGCCCGCGCGCGGAGCGCCCGGGTGCCCAGGAGCAGGACGAAGGACTGCACCGATGCGATCCGGTCCGGGAGCGCGGGCGGAAGGCCTACCCCGGGCAGCCGCGAGAGCGCCTCGCGGTAGATCGCCGCCAGCCGCGCCCTCTCCGCGAGGATCCCGTCGAGGCGCTCGAGCTGCGCGAGTCCGAGCGCTCCCTGGAGATCGGTCATGCGGCAGTTGAGCCCCGGTGCATCCATCCGGAATCCCTTCGCCGTGCGCACCATCCCGTGGGTGCGCAGCGCCGCAACCCGCTGGGCCAGCGCGCGCTTCGACGTCACCAGCAGACCCCCCTCCCCCGTCGTCAGGATCTTGCGGGGGTGAAAGGAGAAGCAGCCCGCGTCGCCCATCGTCCCGGCCGCGCGGCCGCGCAGGCTCGACCCGAGCGCGCATGCGGCGTCCTCGACCAGGGCCGGGCGCTTCCCCCGCGCCGCGCGGGATACCGCGGCGCGGATGGCCGGGACATCGGCGAGCAGCCCGAAGGGATGCACGGGCATCACGGCGCGCGTGCGGCGCGTCACCGCGCGGGCGAAGTCCTCGGGCGTCGCCGCGAAGTCCTCCAGCGAGATGTCGCAGAACACGGGGCGCGCTCCGAGCCAGGCCACCACGTTGGCCGTGGCCGGAAACGTGAAGGCCGGCACGATCACCTCGTTGCCGCGCCCCACGCCGAGCGCGGCCAGCGCGAGATGGAGCGCCGCGGTCCCGCTGCTCACCGCCACCGCGTGCGGCACGCCCAGGCGCGCCGCCAGCTTCTCCTCGAAGGCGCGCACGCAGGGACCCTGCACGAGGTCGCCGCCCGCGAGCACCGCGAGCACGGCCCGCGCCTCGTCCCGGCCGACCGAGGGACGCGAGAGGCGAATATCGTTAGGCGCGCGCACGGTACCACTCCGCCGTGCGGCGGATGCCCTCGTCGAGGTCCACCGTCGGCCTGTAACCGAGAATCTGCTTCGCCTTCTCGACGCTCGGGATCCGCAGCTCCACGTCGGCGTAGGTCTTCGGCTCGAACAGGATGCGGCTCCTGCTGGCCGTCACGCGCACCACCGTCTCGGCGAGGCCGTAGATGGTGATCGTCCCGCGCGGGTTGCCGATGTTGAAGACGTTTCCCACCGCCGCCGGGTTCTCCAGGCACAGCAGGACCCCCTCGACGAGATCGTCCACGTAGCACCAGGAGCGGATCTGATCGCCGTCGCCATGGATCGTGATGGGCTCGTCCACGATGGCCCGGCGCACGAAGATCTGCAGCGCGCCCTCCCCCACCTGACCCGGTCCGTACACGTTGAAGGGGCGCACGCTCACGACGGGGAGGCCGTGCTCCTTGTGGTAGGCGTGGCCCATGTGTTCGGCGGCGAGCTTGGAGACCGCGTAGGTCCAGCGCCCCTCGCCCACCCGGCCGAGCGTCGTGGAGTCGTGCTCCTCGCTCTTGTAGGCGTAGGAGCCGAACACCTCGCTCGTGGAGAAATCGACGAGCCGCAAGAGGCCCGGCTGCTCCATCGCCACCTCGAGCACGTTGTAGGTGCCGATCAGGTTCACCTTCATCGTGGTCGTGATGCTCCGTATCACGGTGTCGATGCCCGCGATCGCCGCGAGATGCAGCACGATCTGCGCCCCTCGCATCGCCTCGCGCAGCCGCGGGAGATCGAGCACATCGCCCCTCACCACGGTGAGGTTCGCGTTGTTCCAGACGGCCCCCTGCCCGATCGCGTCGCGGGCGAAGGTGTCGTACACCGTGACCCGGTTCTTCTGGATCAGCCGCTCGACGAGCCGGCTCCCGATGAACCCGGCCCCGCCGGTGATGAAGATCCGCTTGCCTTCAATTGCCCCGAAGGATGTTCGGGCCGATATCTCATCCATGAATCACGCTCTCGTAGAGTTTCACGGTGTCCTCGAAGATCAGGGCGTCGCGCCGGCGGTGCCCCTCGAGCAGCGCCCGCCCGCCCGCGGCCAGGTGATCGGCCAGCTCCGCATGGCCGAGGATCCGGTCCAGGGCCCGCGCGAGGGCCTGCGGATCGCGCTGGGGCACCAGCCAGGCGGCCTCGCCGTGGGGGAACAGCTTCCTCTCACGTGAGAGTTGCTCGGCCCCGGCTTCGCCGGGGACCTCGGGTCCCCCGTCGCTGATCACGCAGGGCACGCCGAGGAACATCGCCTCCGCGATCGTCGTCGCCCAGCAGTTGTCCACCAGGTTGAGCGAGACGAAGACGTCGGAGGCCTTGAGAATCGAGCCGATGTCGCTCCGCGCGCCGGTGAAGATCGCGTGCCGAGCCAGCCCGCGCGACTTCGCGCCCTCCCGCAGCGAGAGCAGCAACGGGCCGTCACCGACGAAGACCACCTTGGTCGCCGGACGGCGCTCGACGAGCGCCACCGCCGCGTCGAGCATCGTCCAGGGATCCTTCAGCTCGTACATTCGCGCGATGAAGGTCACGACGCGCTCGTCCTTGATCCCGAACTCCCTCCGGAACGCGTCGCCGTCACCCGCGTTCAGCTCGGCTTCGTCCAGCGGCAGGAAGATCCGGTGCAGCGTCTTGCCGGTCATGCCCGCGAGCCGGTCGTGCACCTCCGTGCAGGGCCCGCCGCCGGCCACGACCGCACGGGCGCCGCGGATCACGGCGCGGTTGAAGACCTCCGGCAGCGCGCGAAGGTCCGTCCCGAGCGGCGAGAGGATCACGGGCTTGCGCCGGAGCGCTCCCGCCGCGAGCGCCAGGGCGCCCATCGGCGTCCAGAAGGCGTGGATCACGTCGGTGCCGCCCGCCATCCCGAGCGCGTGCCAGACCATGCTGGCCGCGAAGGGCACGAGCTGCGCCGCGGCTCCGCGATCACGCCCGATCCCCACCATCAGCCCCGCATCCCCGTAGGCGAGCCGCTCGAGCCGCCGGGGCCAGACGTAGGGGAACCGGATCACCTCCACGCCGTCCAGCCGCTCCCGCGCGGGAGCGTCCTTCCACCCTGGCGCGATCACCCGCACGTCGACGCCGAGGGCGGCGAGGCCCCTCGCCCAGCGGTGGAGGAAGATCCCGGCGTAGTCGCCCGCGTATCGCGGGTAGGAGCTGGTGAGCCACAGGGCGCGCATGAGAGAGCGAGTTCCATTCCGCGCAGTGCGCGCGAGCGGCTAGCGAAGGTGCTTGTTGTAGTCCAGGTCGAACCACATGGCGAAGAACAGCGACTGGCATCCGGAGATGCACAGGAACGCCGCGAAGATCGCCGTGGTCGGCGCGATCGGGCCGACCAGCAGCCGATACGCGATTCCCCAGGCGCCCAGGGCCAACCCCGCCGGCGTCAGGGTGAGGCCGAGCAGGTAGAAGAAGAGCAGCGGGTGGAAATCGCGGATCACGTACTTCTCCCTGAGCCGCCACAGGAACCCGCGCCAGAGCAGCCAGGAGATCCGGGGCACCACCGCGTGGAGCCGGATCCCCGATTTCTCGCCGATCCGGTAGATGGGCCGCACCGAGACGTCGCACACGCGGAAGTTGGCCACGTTCAGCTTGATCAGGATGTCGTTCGGCATGCCGTACCGCGTGTAGATCCGGTCCAGGTCGATCCGCCCGAGCGCGGTGGCGGTGATCGCCGTGTAGCCGCTCTGAGAATCGGCGATGTGCCAGTAGCCGGACGCGATCTTGGTGAGGAGCGAGAGGAACGCGTTGCCCAGGTAGCGGACACGGGGGATCATCTCCCAGGACTCGCCGCGGAAGAGGCGGTTCCCCTTCGTGTACTCGGCCTGTCCCGAGCTGATCGGATCGAGCAGCCGCGGCAGATCGTCGGGGTCCATCTGGGCGTCGCCCGCCATCACGACGGCCACGTCGAGCCCGGCCTCCAGCGCCCTCCGGTAGCCGGTCACGATGGCGGCGCCCACGCCCAGGTTGCGCTCGTGGTGCAGGAGCTCGATCTTCCCTGCGGCGAAGGACACGTGGCTGCGCACCACGTCGGTGGTCTTGTCGGAGCTCGCGTCGTTCACGACGATGATCCGGTCGACGAAGTCCGGCATCGTCGAGAGAACCCGCCCGATCAGGAGCTCCTCGTTGTGAGCCGGCACGACGACGGCGACGGACTTGCCTTCGTACACCTTGCCCCTCGGATTCGATGGGTCCGAACCGCACGATCGGCCCAACGTTCTTATCGACAGGAGGCTTCCGATGCTTGAGTGCCGAAAGCCACATAATTCATTGATTTTTCACTGGTAAATCGGATTGAGCCCCGGGGCGATCCCCGCGTCCAAGGCACCCAGCTCCTTGCGCCAGGCCCTTACGAATCGTCGGTCGTCGGTCCGGGACAGGGCCACGAGGAGGGCCTTCCTGGCTGGCTCGTGACGGCCCTGTTTTCGTTCGAGCACAGAGAGCTGGTAGAAGGGCTCCGCCGCCCGGGAATTGATGGCAATGGCCTCCGCGATGATCCGGCGGGCGGCGTCATACTTGTCCTGCCCGATCTTCAGGATCGCCACGTTGAGGAGGTAGGTGGCGTTCCCCGGGGTCAACGATGCGGCCCGTCGGAACATCCGCTCGGCATCATCCCACCTACCTGTGAGGCCATAGGCCTCGCCCAGCGCGTTCGCGACGGTGGCATCCTCCGGAGAGAGCCGTACCGCGAGATCCAGGAGACGGACCGCGTCACGAGGACGCCCCTGCAGCTTGAAGACTCCGGCGGAGGCGGTGAGCATGTACCCGTGGTACCGGAGGGCTTCCTGATCGAGGAGCGTGCCCGGGTGTCTCGCGGGCCGGCCGGGGCTTTCTGAAAGTGAGAGCTCCTCTCGAAGAAAGCGCCCCATGTCCTCGAAATACGTCTGCCCCTCGGCCGCGGTGGCCGATCGCTTACCCGACGCGTCGAACCGCCAGAGATACCGCCACGGCCGCAGGTAGGCATAGACATTCTGGTTCAGCTCGCCGAGGGGCTCCCAGTAGACTGGCGCTCTGGGCAGGTTCGCGCGGAGAAGGGCTTGGAAATAGACATCCCATCTCACCTGCCTGGGATCGGTCGCGGGGAACGCGAGTTTGGGAAAGCGCTCGGCCGTGACGGGGGTGAAGTTCTCGGCGGTGGTGAGATCGCTCACGAGCAGAATCGAGACGTCCGGGCGCATCCCTTCCACGTCCTGGAGGTAACGGAACGCAAACCAGTTCGCTGTTGCGAACACGATCGCGTCGGGCGGAAGGGGCAGCAAGTTCTCCTCCGCCACGCGCCGACCCGAGCCGTCCGCACGCGAGAGAGCGCGAATCGCCCCCCCGCGGGTTTGCGCGGCGATCTCCAGGATGAGGGCGAGACAGGCGAGCACGGCAGCGAACCGGAGAGCCACGGCTCGTCGATCGACAAGCCATCCCAACCCGATCCCGCACCAGAGCGCCACGAAGAAGAAGGTCGGGAGATAGGCATCCGGGATGGTCCAGATGAACAGGAAGAAAAGCAGGTTCCCCGAGCAGAAGAGGATGGTAAACAAACCGATTCGGATCGATCGCGCCAACAGGATCGCGATTCCGGCGATGGCCCCCAGCCAGCCGACCGGAGTCATCTCCGCGTTCAGGTTCACCATGAACTGCCGCACGTAGGGCCACAGCGGCCTGGCCATGTCGGTGAAATGGAATGACGAGTCCTTGCGATCGGAGACGAGATTCCAGAATCGGGCCCAGCTGTCGGGATGACCCCAATTGATGGGAGGCTCCGTTCCAGCGCGAAGAGGGAGGTAGAGGTAGACGGAGGCGCCGAGCCCGCCGAACAGCGCCACAAGTAGGAGTGTCCGGACCCCCCGTCCACGCGGGAGCCCAGTCAGCACCATGAGTGCGAAGGCCGGCAGGAAGAAGACGGACGTGCCGTGAACGCCGCCCGACAGGCCCAGGACGAAAGCGCACCCGAAGAGGTAGCGATCGTCCTGTGTGACGCACCATCGGACGGCGAGCCACACGATCAGGGACACGACCCACGCAAAGACGGCGTAGACCTCCCCCTGCGTGGCGTAGCCCCAGAACGTTGGGCTGACGGCCAGCAGTGTCGCGGCGAGAATCCCCGCGAGGCGCCCCCCGCTGGGTGTGCCCCCCCAGCGGCCATGGATTTCGGCCAGGCACAGCGCGAGGAACACACAGGCCAGGGTGGCGCAGACCGAGGAAAGAAGGTTCACCCGAACGGCCACGGCACCCAGGGGAATGAGCGTCATGAGATTTGCCAGCAGGACGTACGTGGGTGATCCGGGGGGATGGGGAATTCCGAGCGTATAGGCGACGTCAGCGAACTCGGGCGTGTCATACCAGGCGATGGTTGGACGCAGGGTCAGGACGTAGAGAAGGGCGAGCGAGGTCCCCCAGATCCACAGAAGCATCGCCGATGGGCGTTGGTTCGCCGCGCCCTCTTGTGTCCCGAATGCGTTCATACCCCCACTCCGCGCATGCCCCCTCATCGGTCGATCCGACGGAAAATAAAGGGGGCCCGAAGGCCATCCGGGCCCCACTTCACCGAACGGGCCGGCCCGCTCGCGCGAGCCGGCATTCCTCGGGCACCCCTAGTTGATCACGTCGTTGTCGCTGGGGACCTGTGTCGCCTCGCGACCTGCCTCCGTCACCGTCCAGAGGTCGCGCGTGGCGTCGCCATCGATGTTGCCACCCGCGGTCCCCGTGAAGGACGTGCCGCCCGTGAAGGTGAAGCTGTTCATGATGTCGGTGTAGACCTTCGGCGTCGAGGCCGGCGTGAACCCGGCTGTCGTCAGAACCGCATACGTGTTGTTCTCGGCAAAGTA
>JBGPLH010000085.1:0-10869 GCA_041486365.1 Thermodesulfobacteriota bacterium
AGTTCGGGATCATCGCGTCGGCCACAGTGACGTGGGCTCCCAGCTCGACGAGCGCGATGGCGAGGTTGGACCCGATGAACCCGCACCCGCCGGTGATCAGCGCGTTCCGGCCGGCGTAGCGTTCCCGCAACTCCTCGCGTGTCATGACCGCACCCCCATGTCGCGCACAGGTCCCCGCGCGGCTCCATACCCTTCCGGCTCGGGCGACCAGGGCGCGAGCCCCGGCCCCCAGCGGTGCCGCCGCGCAAGGCTCTCGCGCACGATGCGCCGCAACGACTCCCGCGTCGCGCCCGCGTCGCCCATGGCGCCGCCCCGCGCGTAGGCGCGGAAGGCCCGGAGCCGATCCGTGCGCCCTACCTGGTTGGGGAGCGACGCGTTCAGCTGAACCAGCGCCCGCTCGCGATTGCGGCGCGACACGCTTTTTGGAAAATCCACGTCCTCGAGATCGAGCAGGACGAACCGTGTTCCCTGGGGCCCCTCCCGGACGAGGATATTACTCCCCTTCAGGTCGGCGTGCCGTATTCCTTCGCCGTGAAGCTTCCTCAACCAGACGCCGACCGCCTCCGCGCAGGCCGCCCGCCGTCCCCGCGACATTCCCGGATCCCGCAGGTGGAGCGCCGCGTGATGGGTGAGCCAGGGAAGCCGGCCGAGATCCTCCATGACGAGGAGGCTCCCCGCCAACCCCGGGATACGCGTGACGAGCGCCATCCCGCGCGGCGTCTCGATCCCCCGCAGCCGGCACCCCTCCGCGGCGCGCCACGCGGCCCCCGCCCGATCGCGGGAGAGCGGGCCGAGCGCGCGCGGATGGTAGGTCTTCACGCAGAGCGTCTCCCCGGCGGGCAGCCGCACGCGCAACACCCGCGCGCGGGGAGTATCCCGGATCGGCTCCGCCCCCTCCCGCACCTGCGCCACGACCGCGGCCACCCGCGCGGGGTCCACGCCCGGCGCGCGCCGCACTTCGCCCCAGGGGGTGCGCTCGGCGCGAAGGCGCGAGACCGCCCGGCGCCGGCGCCGCGCCCGGTGAAAGCGCGCCCGCGCGGCGGAAGCCTCCGAGACCACGCGCGCCGCGTCCTTCCACGCCACGGGCCACGCGGGCATGCCGCGCAGGTAGGTCTTCAGGAAACGCGCGCGGTCCGTCCTGGACGTCCAGGTCCGGGATCCGTAATCGAGCCACGCGAGATCGGAGATCCACTGCTTCGGCCGAAGCTCCGCCGGCCGGCGCGCCTTGTGAAGATCGATCACGGAGATCGCCGGCCCCGTTTCGCCCAGCGGCTGGGCGAGGAAGTTGCCCAGGTGAAGATCGCGGTGCCAGAAACCTCCCGCGTGGAACTTCGCCACGATCTCCCCCAACGCCCGCGCCACCTGCCGCCGCCAGCGCCCACGCGCGCCCCCGGCCGGAGGGATCCGCTCCTCGCGCAGCAACGAGTCCAGCGGCTCCGCACCGTCGATCCCGGCGGTGACGAGGAAGGACTCGACGAGGAACCCGCCGCGCCGCCGCTCGCCGACCGCCAGCGGCCGCACCGTCGGCACCTTGCACTCCGACAGACGCCGCGCCGTGTCCCACTCGGCCCGGGCCCGCGAGGGCGCGAGGAGGAATCGCAGGGACGCGCCGAGGCCCCGGAAGCAATCGTGCTTCAGGTAGACGCTCCCGGATCGCGCCGGGATCCGCACCACCCGACGCACGCGGTTCTCCTTCACCACTGTCCCGGGCGCCGCGTCGCCCGCCGCCCAGGCGAAGACGGCGCGGGCCTCCTCCTCCGGAAGACCGTCGATCTCCCAGCGGACGCCGTCCCGAACGAGAACGCGGCTCATCGACCTTGTCCCAGAGGCGTGGCGCGCTCCCGCCGCATGGCCACCGCCGACTCGAGGATCTTGATCAGCGCCTCCGCGTAGGCCGCGGGCGAGAGCGACTCCGCCCGCCGGCGTGCCCAGGCGCCCATCGACTTCCGGAGCCCGGCGTCGGCGAGGAGATCGAGCGCCTCCGCGAGCGCCGGGATATCCCCGGCCCGCGCGACCACGAAGCCCTCGCGTCCTTGCGCGATGAGCTCCGCGGCGCCGTTGGTCTCCGTCGTGATCACGGGCAGTCCCATCGCGAGCGCCTCCGCCGTGGCGTTCGAGAAAGCGTCGTAGCGCGTCGGAGCGAGCAGGAGATCGGACGCGGCGTAGATGCGCGCGATGTCAGCCCGCAGCCCCGCGAACACCACGCGATCGTCGATCCCGAGTGATCTCGCCAGGCGCGCGTGGGCCCCGGGATCGTCGCTCCCCGCCACGAGAAGCCAGGGGCGCGACCGGCATGACGCCACGGCGCGGATCGCGGCGTCCAGGCCCTTGCGATGCCAGCCGGAGCCCGAGAAAAGCGCCACTTCGGCCTCCAGGGGAATGCCGAGGCCGCGCCGGGTCTCCTCCCGCGCGGGGCGCTCGCGCTCCGGATCGAAGCGGACGAGGTCCACCGGGTTGTGGAGCACGTCGATCCGCTCAGGCGGCACGCCGTACTGGGTGACGATCTCCTCCCGCACCTTCCGGGAGTTGCACAGGTACCGGAGCGTCCACCCCCTGCGCCAGCCGTTCATGATCCAGCGGTCCATGGCGAGGAACGCCGCGTGGCGGGGGCTGAGCCGGATCAGGGCGGCCCCGAGCGCGTTCGCCGTCCAGGGCTTCGTCGATCGGAGGTGCGCCCAGTACATGCCGGCCCCGACGCGGTAGACGTCCTGCCGCGTCGCGCGCGTGAGCCCGAGGACCGCGTCCATCGATCCGCGCTCGCGGTCGAGCACGTGCCCGGCGCCGGCCGCGAAGGAGAGCGTCTTCACCGGCGACCAGAACGAACGGGCGCGCACGCGATGGAACAACGCGCCCTCCGGCAGGCCCGTGGCGCTCGACGCGATCACATGGACCCCGTGGCCGGCGTCCAGCAGGGCTCGCGCCAGCGTGTCGGCGTAACGCTCCACGCCGCCGCGGCCGACGTCGTAGTGCTGGAGGATCAGTCCCACGCGCATGGCGGATTCCGCCTCACTCCCCTGGAGACCGGGTCGCCGGGGGCGACTTTTCGGCGCGCGCATCGAGCCCGCGCTCCAGTTCGTAGAGCTTCAGGTACTTCATGAACACGAAGTGCGAGGTGCCGACGGCCACCGCGAGCCCCGCGATCCCGTCGAGGAACCCTCTCTTCAACAGATATCCCTTCAGGAACCGCATGAGCGGCCGGAGCACGAGATCCCGGGCGTGGAACCGCCGCCCCGCCTTGCGCAATTCCAGCGCCGCCGTACGCGAGTACCTGTCGGTGGTGTCCAGGTGATGGGACAGATCGCGGTACGCGTAGTGCTCCAGCGGCGACCGGAACTTCCCCACAAGGCCCTCCACGTCCACCCGATCGTGGGGATCGGTCCCTCCCACGATCGCGCGGCGGCGATCGAAGAACCGCACCTTGCGATCGGGCACCCAGTCGCCGTGCTCGATCCAGCGCCCGAGGTAGAAGGTCCTCCGCGGGACGAGAAACCCCGCGCACCCGCCCGGCGAAGCCAGGGCCGCCACGATCTCCTCCTGAAGCGCCGGGGTCACGCGCTCGTCCGCGTCCACCACGAGCACCCAGTCGTTCCGCGCCTGGGCGACGGAGAAGGCGCGCTGGCCGACGTTGCCCGGCCATGGACGCTGGAAAACGCGGTCGGTGTGCTTGCGCGCGATCTCCATCGTGCGATCCGTGGAAAACGAATCGACGACCACGATGTCGTCGCAGAAGTCGAGCGAGGCGAGGCAATCGGGGAGGTTTCGCTCCTCGTTGAGCGTCATGAGGCAGGCCGAGATCGGGAGGCGCCGTCTCATCGACCTTCCCCCGCTGCCGGCCGGTCCGGCGCGCCCATCCCGCGGACTGACTCGCGGATCCGCGCGATCAGGTCCTTCGTGGCATGCTCCTTCGGATCGCCCACGATGGCGATGCGCGCGCCGATGGCCTGCGCCGTCCCGCGCTCGGGGATCGTCTCGGGCCGATAGTCGGTGCCCTTCGCGTGCACGTCGGGCCGGAGCCGCCGCAGGATGGCGTCCACCGTGTCCTCCCGGAAGACCGTCACGTAGTCCACCCACCGCAGGGCCGCCACCAGCTCGGCGCGCTCGCCCTCGGGCTGCACCGGGCGCCCCCGCCCCTTCAGCCGCCCCACGGAGGCGTCGTCGTTCAGCGCGACCACCAGGATGTCCCCCTCCCGCCGCGCGGCCTCGACGAGGCGCGTGTGCCCCACGTGCAGCAGATCGAAGCACCCGTTCGTGAAGACGACCCGCCGGCCATGACGCCGATGGGCCTCGAGGCGCGCCGCGAGCAACCCGTGATCGAGGACGACCTCTCCCATCAGGTGCTCCGGACCCGCGTGGCCAGCGCGGACTCCGCCGCCGCCACCACGTCCGCGGGGGTAATCAGGGTCATGCACCGGTGATCGAGCGGGCAGACCTTCAGGTGGCAGGGACCGCAGGGGACGTCCCGGCGGAGGACCACCGCGTGATCCAGGTTCATGTTCGTGTAGCGCGGATCCGTGGGTCCCATCACGACCACGTGGGGGATGCGGAAGGCCGCCGCGAGGTGGCGCGCCCCGGAATCGTTGGTGATCAGGAGATCGCTTCGCGCGATGGCCGCCTTCAGGGCGCCCAGGCCGATCACCGGAGCGATGCGCACCGGCTGCCGCATCCTCTTGGCCACGCGCTCGGACGTCTCCTCCTCTCCCGGCCCCGGAAAGAGGCACGCGACCCCTCCGTGGCGCGCGAGCAGCGCGTCGGCCGCCTCCGCGAAACGCTCCGGGGGCCACATCTTGGATGCGCCGAAGGACGCGCCGGGCGTGATCGCGACGAGCGGTCGCGCGCCGGTCAGATCGAGCCGGCGCCGGAGCGCGTCGATCTCCGCGTCCTCCTCCGGGGTGACGAACAGCTCGAGATCGCTTCGATCGACGGGGCAGCCCAGCCGGGCGACGAGGTCGAGGTAGTACCGGGTCATGGGCACGGGGACGATTCGCCCGTGCTCCCGCGGCGGCGGCACCCGGTCCGTGAGGAGCCGGGTGCGCGCGTTGCGCGCGTAGCCGAGGATGCGGCCCACACCGCCGAGACGCAGGAGCCAGGCCGACGAGAACGAGTTCGGGAGGAGCACGCCGAGGTCGAAGCCTTCGCGCCGTAGCGCGGCCGCGGCGCGCCAGGTCCCTCGGAAGCCCCGCTCGCGCCCGTAGGTGTGGAGCGGCGCCAGGCGGTCGTGCCAGGGAGCGCCCGCGACGATCCCCGCGAGGGAAGGCTTGAGCTGCAGCGTGATCTGCGCGCCGGGGAATCCCGCCCGCAGCGCGCGGAGCGCGGGTCCCGCCATCACCAGATCGCCGACCCAGTTGGGGCACCGGACAAGTATCCGACGCGGGCCGTCCCGGCCCGCGACCGCCTGGGCGCTCATCCCGCCTCCGTTCGTGTATCCCATGAGCCACGGGCGGCCCTCGCGTCGCGAGGGACCTCGGGCAAGAGACGAAGCGCCCCGTCGAGCACGTCGTCAACGGTCACGGCGTCGAAGCAGGCGCGGGTCAGGCACCTGCGCCTGGGGCAGTCGCAGCGCACGTCCCGGCGAACGACGGCGTGGGCGACGCCCGGCCAGGGGGCGTTCTCCACGGGATCCGTGGGTCCGAACACCGCGACCACGGGCGTTCCCGAGAGGGCCGCGAGGTGCATGGGGCCGGTGTCGTTCCCGATGAACAGATCGCACCGCCGGAAGATGGCCGCAAGGTGCTGCAGCGTCGGCGTTTCCGGGGCCAGGATCGCGGGGCGCTTCATGCCCCGCGCGATGGCCTCGGCCGCATCGCGCTCGCCGGGGCCCCAGGTGAAGATCACGCGGCATCCCCTCTCCGCGAGAGCATCGGCCACTTCGCCATAGCGCTCCGGGAACCAGCGCTTGTAGGCCGTCCCCGCGCTGCTTCCCGGGTGAATGGCGACGATCGCGCCGCGGCCCCGCTCGCCCGCTCTGTCCATCGCGCGGAAGAAGGCCTCCACCTCGGCGTCGACCGCCGGCCGCACGTGCAGGAGCGCGCCCGCGGGGAGCGGCGACGGCTCCGCGTGAAGCAGCTCACGCACGA
Organism: Thermodesulfobacteriota bacterium; assembly: GCA_041486365.1. Taxonomy (GTDB): domain Bacteria; phylum JAUYMQ01; class JAUYMQ01; order JAUYMQ01; family JAUYMQ01; genus JBGPLH01. The sequence continues at coordinate 6,075 of JBGPLH010000085.1, forward strand.
CGGTGCTCGCGAGGATCGCGTTGCGCTCGAAGCGGGAAATCGCGCGGGGCGGAACGTCGAAACGCCGGTTCATGAAGAGGCGGTTTCCCTCGCGGCTTCCCCACCCGCGACGGCCGGCCGCCTCGTAGCCGATGCGGACGGGCGCGCCGGAGGCAAGCGCCCAGATCCCGCTCTTGAGAATGCCGTGGAAGTCGATGGCCCAGTCGAAGCGCTCCGCGCGGAGCCGCCGCGCGAAGTCACGGACCTCGCCAAGGGTGGCCGCCCAGCGCGCCGGCGACGCGAGGCCCTCCCGCCAGCGCCGGCGCGGAACCACCCAAAGCCCGTCCAGCGCCGGATGCCCCTCGAGAGCCGCGGCGGCGAGGTCCTCCACGAGCCATGCGAGGCGGGCGTCGGGGAGCGCTCGCCGCAGGGTCAGCACCGCGGGGAGCGTTCGGACCACGTCGCCGATGGCCGACAGGCGAATGACCAGCACGCGGGAGGGTTTCGGGTCAGGCATCAGGCCCCTTGGCCAGGGCCCCGGCGGTGGCCGGGCCTGGAACCGGGCGGATCACCCCTTCCGCGGACCGCCGGGCGGATCGGGTCTGGACGGGGGGTTTGGCCCGGGATCGGGGGAGCCTCCGGGGTCCCGGAGAGTGGCCAAGCTACCTCGACCCCCGCGAAAAGTCAACGACTTTTGCCCTTCCCGAGGCTCCGCCCCCGTGCCGTCCGGGGCTCTACTGAGCGGCTCCAACCTGCCGAAAACTATACAGGCACCGGGAGGTGCCCTATACTCCCCGAGCCTTCCCGGATTTGGGACGTTTCTCGGGGGAGGTCCGGTCCCCGCGCCCGCGGGGACCCCGGCCCAACCGGGAGTCCCGGTCGCCCACCCCCGGGCAGCCGTACGCTTCGCGTCCAGAGGGGGCCTCACGCATCCGATGAACAGCATCGTGTTCAACGCCATCCTTATTTTCGTCCTCATCCTCGTGACCGGCCTGTTCGCGATGTCCGAGATCGCCGTGATCTCCGCCCGGCGGAGCCGCATCAAGCAGCTCGCCGAGGAGGGCAACGACGGGGCGAAGCACGTCGTGCACCTCCAGAGCGATCCCGACCGCTTCTTCGCCACCGTCCAGATCGGCTTCACCGTGATGCAGTCGGTCGCCTCGGCGATCGGCGGCGCGCTCGCGGTGGAGCATCTGAAGCCCGCCCTCGTCCCGCTGCTGGCGAGGGTCCCCGTTCCCGCGATCCAGCACGCCGCCGAGGGGATCGCGCTCACCGTCGTCGTCCTCACCATCTCCTACTTCACGCTGATCCTCGGCGAGTTGGTCCCCAAGTCGATCGGCTTCAAGTTCTCCGAGCCGCTCGCGCTGCGGCTGGCCCGGCCGCTCGACGCGCTGGCGCGCCTCACGGGCCCGGCGGTGCGCTTCCTCACGGCGAGCACCCGGCTGATCATGCGCGCCTTCGGCGGCGGGAAGCCTGAGGGGGTCTTCGTATCGGAGGAGGAGATCAAGTTCCTGATCCGCGAAGGGCGCGAGCGCGGGATCTTCGAGCAGTCGGAGCAGGACCTGATCCACAGCGTGTTCGAGTTCACCGACAAGGTGGTGCGCGAGGTGATGGTGCCGCGCCCGAAGATCCACGCGATTCGCGCCGACACCGCCGCGGACGAGGTCGTGCGCGCCGTGGTCCAGAGCGGCTACTCCCGCTACCCGGTGTTCACCCGCTCGATCGACGACACCCATGGGATCCTCTACTACAAGGACATCCTGCAGCGGCTGGAAAAGAAGGAGCCGATCCTGCTCGCCGAGATGCTCCACCCGGTCCACTTCGTCCCCGAGAACAAGAAGGTGAGCCAGCTCCTGAAGGAGATGCAGCGCCGCCGCCTGGGGATGAGCATGGTGGTAAACGAGTACGGGAACGTGGAGGGGCTCGTCACGATCGAGGATCTCATCGAGGAGATCGTCGGCGAGATCCGGGACGAATACGACATCGAGGAACGCCCCGTGGAGCGCCTGGACGACGGCTCGCTCCTCGTGGACGCCTCACAGAGCCTGCGCGAGCTGAAGGAGGCCTTCTTCTTCCCCTTCGAGGAGGCCGCCGAGTACGAGACGCTGGCGGGCTTCATGCTCCATCGCATGCAGCGGATCCCCAAGGGCGGCGACGTGATCCTCGAAGGGAAGTTCCGCCTCACGGTCGTGGACATGGAGGGCAAGCGAATAGCCCGCGTGAAGATCGAGCGCCTCGACGGACCCATCGCGGCGACGTCGCAGGAGCCGCCGAGGGGTTGAGGCGCCCGCACCTCCGACCGTTTGCCGCATTGGCCCCCCCGTGTTATAGCTCTCGCCTCCCTCACGCCCGCCGACGAGGCCATGCGCAAGATCCTCACCCGCTACATCCTGAAGGAGATCACCAGCTTCTTTCTGCTGGGCCTGCTGGTCGTCACCTTCGTGCTCGTCGTGCAGAACCTGCTGCGCGTGATCGAGACGACGCTGAACGCGGGCGTCGGCCTCGGGGACGTGGCCAGGCTCTGCTATTACATCCTCCCGCCGTTCTTCTCCTTCTCCATCCCCATGGCCCTGCTCGTGGCGATACTCCTGGGCCTGGGGCGCCTCTCCTCCGACGGCGAGATGCTCGCGCTCCGGGCCTCCGGGGTGAGCCTCTACCAGATCCTCGCGCCGGCGGCGATCCTCGCCATGGCCGCCTACATCGCGACGACGTTCATCGTCGTGAAGGTCGAGCCCTGGTCCCGCGACGCGCTCCGGCATCTGCTGTACAACCTCTCCGCGAAGGTGACGCTCGGGATCAAGGAGCGGGTCTTCACGGACTACAGCGGCCTCATCATGTACGTGAACGAGAAGCCTCCGAAGGGGGGCGAGCTGCGCGGGATCCTGATCTTCGACGAGAAGGAGGTGGATCGCCCCGTCACGGTGTTCGCCGACAAGGGCGAGATCATCCCGGATCCCAAGTCGCTCCGGATCACGCTGCGGCTGTCCAACGGTTCGATCCACCTGCTGTCGAAGAACCTCCAGACCTATCAGGAGGGAGACTTCGGCACGTCGAGCATCACGGTCGACCTGTCGCGTTACCTGGAGCCGCTCGGGGCCAAGCCGGCGAACATCAAGGACATGAATTCCAGGGAACTGGACACGCTGATTTACCAGTACCGCCAGCGCTCGCACATGGACGCGCAGGGGATGACGGACCTGCGCAAGCTCCAGGTGCTCTTCCATCAGAAGTTCGCCCTCCCCTTCGCGTGCATCGTGTTCGGCCTCATCGCGGTGCCGCTCGGGGTGCAGCCGCCGAAGTCGAGCCGCTTCCGCGGCTTCGTCCTCTCGCTCCTCGTGATCCTCGGCTACTTCGCCATCATGACCGTCGGCGAGATCGTCGGGAAGAAGGGGTTCCTCCCGCCCGTGGTCGCCGTCTGGTCGCCCAATCTCCTCATGGGAGGCCTGGGGATCCTGCTGCTCCTGCGCGGCGCCCAGGAGCGCCCGCTCCACCTGCCGGGCGTCGACGCCCTCTTCCGCCTGAAGGTCTTCCAGCGTGACTGAGCCCGGCCTTCCGCCGGTTCGGGAAGTGCGCGCGGAGGGCTGGATCTGCGTCCTGGAGGCGGACCTCGCCGAAGAGCTTCTCGCGGGCGGCCTGATCAGGACCGCGGCGTCTCCGCCTTCATCCTCCTCTTCGGCACCCACCGGACGCGCGCCCCACGCGCGGATCAATCTTGCCGGCGGAACGAACGTCATTCTCAGGCGCTACCGGCACGGCGGCCTCCTCGCGCCCGTCACGGGCGACCGGTTCCTCTCGAGCGATCGTTTCCGCAACGAGTTCGACATCGCGCGCGCGGCCTGGGCGGCGGGAGTTCCCACCGCGCGTCCCGTGGCCGTCGGCTGGCGCTCGAGCGGCCTCTTCACCCGCGGCTTCATCGCCACGCTCGTGATCCCGGCCGCCCGCGATCTACTCGCTCTCTTCGCCCGCCCCAGCGCCGAGCCCGTGCGCGTCGCCGCCGCCCGCGCCTGCGCGCAGGCCGTGCGCCGCATGCACGACGCGGGCATCGTGCACGCGGATCTCCATCTCAAGAACCTGCTCGTGGGCGAGGGGCCGGACGGGAAACCGGGCGAGGCGGCCTGGGTGATCGATCTGGATCTGGCGCGTCGCGAGGACGCCGCGCTTCCTCTTGCGCCGCGCGTATCAAACCTTGCGCGACTGTACCGGAGCGTGGAGAAGCACCGGCGGCTCGGGCTTTCAATCGGGGACGCGGAGGTGGAAGCGTTCTGCGAGGCCTACTTCGGAGACGATTCCGAGGGGCGGGCGGAGGCGAACCGGGCGATGGGGCGGGCGAGGTGGAGGGCGGGGGTGCATGCCCGAAGGGCCGCCACCAAGCGGGGGCCGACAGGGTCCTGAATGAGCACCGGGGCGTAAGCGCCTCACCGTCCACGGAATCGGGGGAACTCCAGTACACAAAATCCCGCCAAGAATGCCACGCACTTCCGTTTATCTGCACTACCCCAGAGAGGACGTCCGTCCCAAGGGGCCTCCCGACCAAGGGCGCAGACGCTGCCGCGGGCAACACCTCCAGTTCTTGCTCCTCCTGAAAACACCCCGGCGCCTCGTATCTCGAGCTTCCATTTCCTCCCGAAAGGAGACACCGATCATGAAGTTCAGCGCCCTTCTTGCCGGAATCCTGTTATCCACCGTACGGGCTCTGCCCGCCGCGGCCAATCAAATGGTATACCGGGCCGCGCTCACCGGCCCGAGCGAGCTCCCGCCCAACGCCTCCACGGCCACCGGAACAGCCTTCGTCACCGTCGATTTCGATCTGCTGACC
>JBGPLH010000086.1:0-10859 GCA_041486365.1 Thermodesulfobacteriota bacterium
CTCGAAGCTGCGCTTGGTGATCAGGGATCGCGGCGTGATCCCCTTCTTCAGATGCTCCATCACCAGCCGCCCGCACTCGAAGGCCACCTGCTCCTTGCGCGCGTCGATGGCGGGGATGCCGTTCCAGCCCATGGGCGAGATGCCGAGCATCTCGTAGGCCGTCGCCATCGTGTTCGCCGTGAACTGCCCGCCGCAGGCGCCGGCGCCCGGGCAGGCGTGGTCCTCGATTCCCTTCAGCTCCGGCAGATCGATTCGCCCCGCGTTGTAGGCGCCCACCGCCTCGAACACGTCCTGGATCGTGAGGCGCCGCCCGCCGTACTCGCCGAACATGATCGATCCGCCGTAGAGCATGAGCCCGGGGATGTCGAGACGGCCCAGCGCCATCGTCATCGCGGGGATCGTCTTGTCGCAGCCCGAGATCGTGACGAGCCCGTCGAACAGATGCCCGCGCGCCACCAGCTCCACCGAGTCGGCGATCAGATCGCGGGAGACGAGCGACGCCTTCATGCCCTCCGTCCCCATGGAGATGCCGTCGGTGATCGCGATGGTGTTCAGCTCGATGGGCGTGCCGCCCGCCGCGCGGATTCCCTCCTTCACGCGCTCGGCCAGCTTCCGGTGGTTCCAGTTGCAGGGCATCGTCTCGATCCAGCAGTGCGCCACGCCGATCTGCGGCTTCGCGAGATCCTCGTCGGTGAACCCGACCGCCTTCATCATCGCCCGGGCGGGCGCGCGGTCGGGACCTTCCAGGAGGACGCGGCTGTTGTGGCGGGGATCCTTGGGCATGGGAATGAACCTCGCTCGCTTTGAAGGGTGAGCCTGGATGTTAACGCAGGCGGAGGAATCGGACCAGATCACGAGCGGCACCCGAAGGTGCCGCCGTCCGGCCCGAGGCGCGATCGCGACTTCCTACCTGGGGGGCGGCAAGGTTCTCGGGAGCGCCCGAACGGTCCGGCAGGCCGAGAACTCGGAGGTGTTGCCCTGCGCGTCCGTGGCCGTGGCCGTGACGACCTGCCCCACCGGGATCGGCACGGGGACGCTCATCATGAAGCTCATGATTCCGAAGATGTTCGGACCGGTGACTACGGAGAGTGATCCCAGGTAGGTCTCGCCCTCGCCGAAGCCGCTCGGATCGCACAGGCGGCTCGAGAAGAGGTCGATCGCGTAGGTGGCGTTAGGCCGTCCCAGCACGACCCCTCGGATCGTGGTCCCGCCGCCGGATACGAGAGCCGACGTGATCACGGGGAAGTTCTGCCGGTCGTTGGGCCCCAGGTCGAAGTCGCGGAGATCGTCCGGCGTGACGCCGTCCTCGCCCAGGTCGATCCCGAGGTCGAAGTTGAAGACGATGCTGTTGCCGCGGATGGCGTTCCGTTTCGGCGGGAATCCCGGACTCGCGGTTACGGCGAATATACCGCCGCGCTGGTTGAAGGCGATGAGGTTTCCCTCCCCGGCGCCGGTGCCTCCGATGAGGCTGTCCGAGACGTTGCCGAAGATCCGGATACCGTCCACCGCGTTCCCGAGCGCGAACAGGCCCGTCACGTCCGTTCCTATCTTGTTGCCCTGCACCCGCGTGAATCGCCCGGCGGAGAGCTGGATGCCGAACCCGTTCGCCGAGATCAGGTTCCCGGCGCCCGGCTCGGGGCCGCCGACGAGGGTGTTCATGGCGCCCGTGGTGATCACGACGCCTGCCTGGTTGTTCCCCAAGGCCATGGCGCCCGTGGCGTCCGTGCCGATGAAGTTCCCCTGCACGCGGTTGCCGGACCCCTGCTGGATCCAGACGCCCGGTTTGTCGTTCCCCGAGATCACGTTGCCCTCGCCCTCCTGAGAGCCGCCGATCAGGTTGTCATTCCCCGTGACGTGAACACCCGTGTCATGATTGCCGAAATCGATCGAGCCCGTGGCGTCGGTCCCGATCAGGTTCCCCTGGACCATGTTGGCGTTCCCGCCGATCCGCACGCCGCCGAAGGACCCACCGTTGTCCGAGATGACGTTCCCCTCGCCCGGGGCCGCCCCCCCGAGCAGGTTGTGGTTCCCGAAAAGGACGACGCCCCCGCCCAGGAAATGAGCGTTGCCCAGCGGCGTAAGACCCGTCACGTCGACGCCGATCAGGTTTCCCTGGATCCGGTTGTCGTCGCTGTCCACCTGGAGGCCGAGCTCGCCACAGCCCGAGATGAGGTTTCCCTCGCCGGGATTCGGGCCTCCGATGACGTTTCCCCCGCCGAAGTGAGAAAAGATCCCTCCGCTGATGGCGGACGCAAGGGCGGCAGTCCCCGTCCGGTCGGTGCACAGGAAGTTTCCCTGCACCACCGCTCCGGTCCCGTCGAGGATGACCTGGTTGGAGCTCCCGGCAATCACGTTCCTCATCTCGGTCTTGGATCCCCCGATGCGCGTGTTGATCCCCTCGTCGGTTACTCCGGAGTGGGTGTTGGCGAGGGAGGAAAGACCGCTGACGTCGGTTCCGATCAAGTTCCCCTGGATCACCGTTCCTTCGCTTCCAGGGTAGATGTCCACGCCGTCGGTGTTGCCGGAAATGAGGTTTTCCACGCCGTCCTCCGCGCCGCCGATCCGGGTCCCGGAGGCCTCGAAGACCTCCACGCCGTGGCCATTCGTGAAGGGCTCCGTTCCCGAGACATCGGTTCCGATCAGGTTTCCCTCGATGCGGTTGCCCGTCGCGCCGGCTCCCTCGAGGCGTATGCCGAAACCGTGGTTCCCGGAGATGAGATTGCGCATCACCGGCTGGGAGGCGCCGATCCGGTTGTCGGAGGAATCCTGGATCAGGATCCCGCCGAGCGTGCCGCCGGTGTCGGGATCGCCCGAGTGGCTGCCGCCGAGGGAGCACCCATGGATCAGGTTGCTCCCGGCCCCCTCGATCAGGATCGCGTGGCCCCCAATGCAGATGTCCATGGGACAAAAGTTAAGCGGGAAGCCGTGGATGATCAGGCCCGTCACCTGGCTGTCCCCCGCCATGAGCGTGAGCCCGTCGGCGTTGATCGCGTGGCGGCCGTCCAGATCGATGAGCCGCAGGGCGTTGTCGGTGAACGGCGCGGAGTTCGCGTGAGCGCCCGGCTGGGTGAAGCCGTCGATCACGACGGGATCGGTAATGTAGGGGAGCGGAGCCGGTCCCGGCGTCAGGGTGTGCAGACCGGCACCGGGAATCGCGAAAGCGATGGTGTCCTTGCCGGCCAGCGTGTTGGCGGCGTTGATCGCCTCCCGCAGGCTGCAATGGTTGGCGTTGCAGACGCCGTCGTCGACGTCATCGTCCGTGTTGACGGTGAAGGTGGCGACCAGCGCCGCGGGGGCTTCGGATGCCAGGGTGAAGAGAAGGGAGAAGATCAGCGATGCAATGGTGGACGACAGGCTGGGGGATCGGGCGGTTCGCGCTTCCATGCCTCCCTCCGGGTAGTCCGTGAGAGCGCGTGTGCGCGATTCCCCCCATTCGCGTCCGCGCGCAGAGGTGGCTGGCTCGATCTAGTCTCATGCTCGCTGCAGCGCCGACTCTGTCACAGGGGATGGGGACGGGGCAATTGAAAAGGGGGACCTGGTGGGCACTCGAGCATCGAATCGCGGGCAGCAAAAAACCACCGGTTGGGTCCCGTCGGGGGCGAAGGGGTGTGTCCGGTGGTTCTCTGCCCCTCCTCGAGAGGAGGGCCGGCGGATGGGTGCTTCCTGGGAGTGCCGCCGTTATGTTTGGTTCCGCGCGTTTGGGGTCGCCGGAACCGTGGGCTCACAAGGAGCCAATGGAGATGGATAGGTAGGTGTAAGAACCTCCAAAAAATAGTCGTCCTACTGGTTAAGTGGCGTCCTGGGCGCTGTGGTGGCAAAAAAACTTGAAAAAATTGAGTGCCCGGCTCAAGCCCCTGAAATTCGTCGGAAAACCGGGCTTTCGGCGGGGGGCCCGCTCTGGTAGGTTGTGCCCCGCGAGGAGCCCGTGCCCGATATCCCAGGCCTGAAACTGGACACGGCCGGCCCCAGGGGGCCGCGGTCGACCCGACCGCCCACCATTCGCCCCCTCCGGGTGCTCGCCGGCGCCTTCGTGGGGTCGGCCCTGCTCCTCACCCTCGGAGCCCGCGTCATGGACCGCCACTTCATCTTCTTCCCCGAACGCTTGATCGAGGCGACACCCGAGGCGATGGGGCTCCCCTTCGAGGACGTGATCTTCACTGCGGCCGACAGCGTGAAGCTGCACGGCTGGTTCATCCCGGCCCCGCGCACGCAGACCCCCACGGGCGCCCGCCCCTTCACCTTCATCATGTTCCACGGCAACGCCGGGAACATCAGCCACCGCATCGACTGGGCAAAGCTCTACCGCGACCGGCTCGGCGTGAACGTGTTCCTCTTCGACTACCGCGGCTACGGCAGGAGCGAGGGGCAGCCCACCGAGAAGGGGACCTATCTCGACGGTGACGCGGCGGTGGCGGCAATGCTCGCGCGGCCCGACGTCGATCCGGCGCGCATCGTGCTCGCGGGCCACTCGCTCGGCGCGGGCGTCGCGACGGAAACCGCGCTACGCCACCCGCCGGCGGGGCTCGTGCTCGAGAGCCCCTTCACCTCCGTCGCCGACATGGCGAAGCAGGCGATCCCCTTCCTTCCCGTCGGCCTCTTCCTCACGACGCGCTACGAGACGGAAAGGAAGATCGCGAAGGTGGGCTGCCCGGTGCTCGTGATCCACGGCGACCAGGACGAGGTGATCCCCTTCGAGCAAGGCATCAAGGTGTACGAGGCCGCGCCGCGGCCGAAGACCTTCTTCCGCCTGCACGGCGCCATGCACAACGACACGTATCTGGCGGGCGGCGAGCCCTACGTGCAGGCCTACGTGCGATTCCTCGCGTCTCTGGAGGCGAAGCTTCCCCGCGGCGCCCCACCCTCCGGCGGGCAGGTGCCGGTGGGATCGACGTGAGGGAGCGCGCGGGCCTGGTACGACGCCCGGGTTCGATGGGGAAGGCGCGCCTCCGGCGAGCCGGTGTGCCGTGGACGATCGCGTTCGAAACCCGGCTCGGCAGGAGCCTCGCCCTCCCCCTGTTCATCCTCATCTGTCTGCTGTTGGCCACTCCCTTCGATCCGGGTTCGACACTCGCCGCCCGCCCCGCAAAGACGGCGAAGCGCGCGCCCGCGGCGACCTCCGGCGCCAAGTGGCCCTTCCCGCCCAGCAACCTGGACCCCCGGGCGCTCGCCTCGGTCCGGCAACGCCAGGCGGCGCGCTGGCTCAACAGCCGCCCGCTCTTCGCCGTCGCCACGGACCCGCGGGGGAACCCGGGACTGGTGAGCATCGACCCCTCGCTCGAGGGCAAGCTCGTCCTCCTGTGCTTCTGGGATTACACCAACGCGCACTCGCTGCGGCTGCTGCCCTGGCTTTCCGGCTGGAATAAGCGGTACGCCGGGGACGGCCTGGTGATCGTTGGCGTGCACGCGCCGGGCTTCGCCTTCGCCGCCGATCCCGCGAACGTCGCGGCGGGCGTGAAGCGGCTCGGCGTCCGCACCCCGGTGGTGATCGATTCAGATTTTCTCGTGTGGCGCGCCTTCCAGAACCGCTTCTGGCCCCGCACGATCCTCGTTCTCCCCGGCGGGCGCGTGGGGTTCGATCACGTGGGCGAGACGGGGACCGAGGCGATGGAGGTCGGGATTCGCACGGCGCTGGGCGAGCTGAAGGGAAAACGGTACGACGTGTCGTTGCTCCCGCCCCCCGGCCCCGATCGCGCGGACACCGTTTGCCGGAAGGCCGCACCCGACACGTTCTGCGACGCGCGACGGGGCAAGCTCGGATCGCCGGGCTACCCGAAGGGCGGCGCGGCGGCGGACTTCAGGATCCCGGCGCAGGCGGAGGTGATGCGGGAAGGGACGATCTATCCGGCCGGGCGATGGCGCGCGTCTGACCAGGCGCTGCTTCCGGACGGGAAGGGTCCCTGGGAGATGCGGCTCAAGTGGAGTGGCGTGGAAGCGAGCGTCGTCCTGACGCCGCCGCCCTCCGCCGCGAACGCGCGCCTGCGCGTGACGCTGGACGGGAAGCCCGTGCCCGCGAGCGCCCGCGGTCGCGATGTCGAGGCCGACACCTCCGGCGCGACGAGCGTCGCGCTCGACGGGCCGAGACTCTACGACCTCGTCGCCGGCGTGCCCTTCGGAGCCCACGAGATCGGCCTCGAGCCGGAGGAGGCGGGGACGGGGGTGTACGCGTTCTTTTTCGGGGGGTGCGAGAAGAGTGCGGCGCCGCTCATTTCCCGCCCCCCGTCTGCCGATCCATAAGGACACCGGGTAGAATCAGCCCCGGAGGGGAGAGCGATGCAACCCCGCATGAAGCTCGGCGACTTCATGGTCGCCTACCTGAAGAAGATCGGCGCCACCCACCTGTTCGGCATTCCGGGCGATCTCGTCCTGAAGCTCTTCCTCCAGTTCGCGCGACCCCGCGGCTTCCGCATCGTCACGCTCTCGCACGAGCCCGGTGTGGGCTTCGCGGCCGACGCCTACGCGCGCGCGAGCGGCCGGATCGGCGTGGTGTGCGTCACCTACGGCGCGGGCGGGTTCAACATCCTGAACCCCGTCGCCGGCTCCTTCAGCGAGAAGGTGCCGATCCTCGTGGTGAGCGGCGGGCCCGGCGAGGATGAGCGAAAGCTCGGCCAGCTCATCCACCACCAGGCCAAGGAGATCGAATCACAGTTCCGGATGTTCGACGAGATCACTTGCGCCGCGAAGGTGATCGACGATCCGGAGCGCGCCGCGCGGGACATCGACGACGTGATCCGCGCCATCTGGATGAACCGCCGGCCCGGCTATCTCGAGATCCACCGCGACATGGTGGACGCCATGATCCCCGTGCCGAAGGATATCCGCGACTGGAAGGGGGAGCTGCCGAACGCCGAATCGGATCACCGCAAGGTGATCGAGGCGGCGCGCGAGACGGCCGCGCGATTCAACCGCGCGAAGCGGCCGCTCCTGATGGTCGGCATCGAGGTTCACCGCTACAAGCTCATGCGGGAAATCGTCGAGCTGGCCGAGCGGACCGGCGCACCCGTCACCACCACGGTGCTCGGCAAGGGCGCCTTCCCGATGGATCACCCGCTCCACATGGGCGTGCACGTCGGGCCCATCTCGCCGCCGAAGATCCGCAAGCGCGTGGACGACGCCGACCTGGTGATCAACCTCGGCACGCTCCTCACCGACATGAATCTCGGGAGCCAGCCGCCGCAGATCACGCGCGACAAGTCCATCTGGGCCGTGAACAACAAAGTGAACGTCTCCTTCCACACCTACACCGAGGTCACGCTCCGCGACTTCGTGCGCGAGCTGCTCAAGACCGATCTCAAGCGGCACCGGGAGGACGTCCCCTACTGCGACAACCTGCCGAAGCGGGGCGGCCGGCCGCAGGCGAAGCTCCGCGTGGTTGACGTGCTCGCGGAGATCAACCGCTTCCTTGCCAAGCGCAAGGACTTCATGGTGGTGGCCGAGTCGGGCGACTCGCTGTTCGCGGGGCTGGAGATCAAGGTGCCCGGCGGGATGTATCTGGCGCAGGGCTACTACGCGAGCATGGGATTTGCCATTCCGGGCGCGCTCGGCGCCCAGATGGGCTGCGGCAGGCGGCCGGTGGTGCTCTGCGGGGACGGCGGCTTCCAGATGACGGGCCCCGAGATCGCGCAGGCACCGCGCTACGGGCTGAACCCGATCGTCGTGCTGCTGAACAACGGCGGCTGGGGGATCTTCCGGCCCGTGACGGCGCGCCTGGACCTCCTGCAGATTCCGAACTGGCCCTACGCGGACCTGGCGCGGGCCTGGGGAGGCACGGGCTTCCGCGCCGAGACACTCGCCGAGTTCTCCAAGGCGCTGGCCGCCGCGGCGCAGGCGTCCTCCTTCTCCCTCATCGAGTGCCGGATCGGACCCAAGGACCTCTCGCCCATCTCCGTGAAGTACATCCGCGGCAGCGTGCACAGGCGCGCCACGCCGCGCTCACGCGCTTCCGCCTGACCGGAGCGACCGAGAAACCCCGCCGCCGCGGCCCGGAACGCGCTGGCGCCGGGCCCCAAGGCATGGCACACTGCGCGAGCCTTTCGGCGATCGCGTCCTCCAATCCATCCCGACCACCGCCGCACGATCGCCTCGCAACCATCGCCACGCGGGCCGCTTCGGAAGCTCGCCACGGAGAAGCGTATGTCCGCTCCTACGGAGCCTGCGCGCGTCGCGCGCGGGAACGGATGGGAGTATCTCGTGCGTGAGCCGTTCCTCGGGGATTTTCCCGTCGGGCGGTTCGCGAGCTATGCGGATTTCCTCGCCGCGCAAGGCGACGTGCTCAAGGCGGAGCCCCGTTCCCGGGTGATCCTGCTGCGCGGATCGGCCGCCGGAGACCCGGACGGGTCTTCGCGGGCTTTCATCCTGAAAATGTACCGGTATCCCGCGGCCCGGGCGATCCGCACGCTCTTCCGGCGCTCCCGCGGCGAGCAGGAGTTCCGCAACCTCCTCCACCTGCGCGCCCTCGGCGTGCCGACCGTGGAGGCCGTCGCCTGGGGCGTCGAGCGCAACGGTTGGGGCATGGTCCGATCGAGTTTCGTGGTGACGCGCTACGTGGAGGGTTGCCTGGATCTGAGAGGCTGGCACCAAGGGCATGGGCTCGCGCCCGCCCAGGGTGAAGAGCGTCGCGATCTGATCCTCCGGGAGCTTGGGCGGCTCTTCCGCCGGATCCACGCGTCGGGCTTCTTCCTGTTCACGCCCAAACCCTCGAACATCCTGATCCGGCCCGGCAGCGACGGTCCTCCCGACCTGCTGTTTCTCGATCTGCCCCGGGCGGGAACGGTGCGCCCGGCGTTCCTTCGAGGCTTCGCGCAGGCGCGCGATCTCGGGATCTTCCTCCGGGACTTTCCGCGCGACGGCGCGCCCGCCGACTGGGAGATCTTCTACGAGGGGTACCTGCCCGATCCGCTCGTCGGCGATCCGGACACGTTGCGCAGGCGGGTGGCGCGGGAGGTTCTCGCGCAGCGGAACCAGACGCCCCTCACCGCGCTTGTCCACGGGATCAAGCGCCGGTTCCGGCAGGCGTCCCGCGGCCCCTCGGGCGCCGCGGCGTCTGAAGCGGGTGAGTAGCCTTCCCGGCGGAATCGGCGCGCGGTGATTCCCCGGCCATGCCGCTCAGACGCTGTAGAATTTCCAGGCCCAGAACAGACAGATGACGAGCTGCGCGGCGAACAAGTTGGCGCGGAGCAGCACCATCGGCTTGCTGGTTGAGATCACGTGCACGACGGATTGCCCGACCCTGGTCCACAACACGATCGGCGCCAGGCCATTCGTAATTGCCGTCTGATCGGTGGCCAGCGCATAGAGCAGGAACGTGGCCGGGATCGCCAGGTTTTCGATCATATTGCCGTGGGCGCGGGTCACCCGGTAGGGCGTGCCGCTCATGTCCTTGCCCGTGGGGTCGAAGGTGTTCAGCGCCTTGCCGCCCCGGATGGCCGCGAAACGCACGCCGACCAAGGCAAAGGTCAGGATGATCGCCCAGGTCGCGAGTCCGATCAGGGCACAGGCAGTCGAATTCATGTTTCCCCCTCCAGATATTTCTGACTGGTGTGGTCGCCGGCCGCGGCACTTGGCTGCCGTTGCAGCATAGCAGCATAGACGAAGAAACTCGGGAGAGAAAGCTCATGATGGGGGTGTTCCTCTGATGGATACGAAAGTTCTCGACCGGTACAACAGCGCCGAGGGCGCCACCGACTATCTCGGGAAGTTCAAGCGCCGGTGGAGCGAGCGCGTGAACGATCGGAACGAGCAAAAGGTGCTGCGGGCGCTCATCCGATCGGCGGGGATCGAAAAAGTTCCCGGGCTCGCGCTCGATCTCCCCTGCGGCTACGGGCGGCTCTATCCCGTCGCCCGTGATATCTCGGATCGGGTGGTGGAGGGCGACTGGAGCTTCCCGCTGCTCCAGGCCGCGCGCGGGAGGGAGAGCGCCGACGCCTCGCTCGGTCCGGCGTTCGGTTACGTCCGGGGAACGGCGCTGGGCCTGCCGTTCCGGGACCGGGCCTTCGACCTCGTGCTCTCCGTCCGGCTGTGCCATCACATCGACGAGCGGGAGGAGCGTCTGCTGTACCTGCGGGAGATCCTGCGGGTGAGCGCGCGGTGGGTGATCTTCACCTACTTCGACGAGACGTCCCTCAAGAACCGCATCCGCGAGCTCAACCGCCGCTGGAGCGGCAAGCGCCCGAAGTCGACCCTGCATCCGGACGAGGTGGCACGCGTCGCGCGGGAGCAGGGCTTCGAGGTGGTGCGATCCGTGTGGCTCGCCCGGCTGTTCTCGGGGCACCGCTACGTGGCGCTGCGGCGCGTCGCGTCCGCCTGATTCTCCCCGCGCCTGCCTGTGCTATAACTTCCCCATGGCGCGGTCTCCCGAACCCCAGATAATCGTCGACGGGAACACCTATCGCTACACGTCCACGCTGAAGGAAGACTTCTTCTCGGCGAACTACCTCTACGAGCGGGAAGGAGAGGCCTACGTCCTCAAGATATCGCGCTTCCGGTTCATCTTCGCCTTCGCCTTCCAGTGGCTCGCGCGCATGCTCCACCACCGCGAGTGGGCCGTGTACTCCCGCCTGGACGGAGCGCCGCGCATCCCACGGCTGGCCGGGCGCTGGGGGCGCGACGCCTATCTCCACGTCTTCATCCCCGGGACCACGCTCCGGAGTCACGTCGACCGCCTGAAGAAGGACGGCGTCTTCGATCCGGGGAAGCACATCCGCGACGACTTCTTCCCGAAACTCCAGGAGACCCTGGCGGAGGTGCACCGCCGGGAGGTGGGCTATGCGGACCTCTCGAAGGCGGAGAACGTCATCGTGGACGAGAAGGGCGAGCCCTGGCTCATCGACTTCCAGATCTCCTGGCCCGTCCCGCCCTCCGGC
>JBGPLH010000087.1:0-10838 GCA_041486365.1 Thermodesulfobacteriota bacterium
CCAGGTCCTCAATGGAGTAGATGTCATGGTGCGGCGGAGGAGAGATGAGCGTCACCCCAGGCACCGAGTGCCGGACGCGGGCGATGTCCTCCGACACCTTGTGGCCCGGCAGCTGCCCGCCTTCGCCCGGCGTGGAGCCCTGCGCCAACTTGATCTCCAGCTCCTGAGCGGAGGCCAGATACTCCGGCGTCACGCCGAACCGGCCGGAGGCCACCTGCTTGATCGCGCTGCGGCGCAGGTCGCCGTTGGGGTCGGGACGGAACCGGATGGGATCCTCTCCACCCTCCCCCGTGTTGCTCTTTCCGCCGATGCGATTCATCGCGATCGCAAGGGTCTCGTGCGCCTCCCGGCTGATCGAGCCGAAGGACATCGCGCCCGTGCAGAAGCGCTTCACGATCTCGGCGGCCGGCTCCACGTCCTGGATCGGCACGGGCGTTGCGGCCGGCTTCAGCCGGAACAGCCCCCGCAGCGTGCACAGGCGCTCGTCCTGCTCGTTGATCAGCTGCGCGTACTCCTTGTAGGTGGCGTAGGACTCCTGCCGCACGGAGTGCTGGAGCTTGGCGACCGAGGCCGGGTTGAGCAGGTGGGCCTCGCCCTCAAGGCGCCACTGGTAGATTCCGCCGGCATCGAGGTCGGTCTCGCCACGGTGACGGGCGCGCGGGCCGAAGGCGCGCGTGTGGCGTAGCCCGGCCTCCCGCGCGATCGTATCCAGGCCGATCCCGTCCACCCGGGAAGGGGTCTTCGTGAAGTACTTGTCCACCAGGGCGCGCGAGAGCCCGATCGCCTCGAAGATCTGGGCCCCGCGGTAGCTCGCCAGCGTCGAGATCCCCATCTTCGAGAAGATCTTCAGCAGCCCCTTGTTCACCGCCTTGATGTAGTTCTGGATGGCCTTCTCGCGGTCGAGGCCCGCCGGGGCGTGGGCCCCCTCCCGGATCAGGTGCTCGATCGTCTCGAAGGCGAGGTAGGGGTTCACCGCGCCGGCACCGTAGCCGATCAGGAGGGCGAAGTGCGCCACTTCCCGGGCCTCGCCCGTCTCCGCCACGAGACCCACCTTCGTGCGGAGCCCCTCCCGGATCAGGTGGTGGTGCACGCCGGCGAGCGCCAGCAGGATGGGGATCGGGGCGTGGTCGGGCCCGATCCCCCGATCGCTCAGGATCAGGATGTTCTTTCCCCCGCGGGCCGCGTCGGCCGCATCGCGGCATAGCTTCTCGAGGGCACCCTCCATGCCCTCCGCGCCCTCGCCCACCTTGAAGACGGTCGGGAGCGTGATCGCAACGAATTCGGGGCCGCGGAGAGCGCGGATCCTCTCCAGGTCCTCGTTGCGCAGAACGGGGTGATCGAGAGCGATCAGGCGCGCGTGCTCCGGAGTCTCCTCGAGGAGGTTGCGCTCCGTGCCCAGCGTGCTCCGGAGCGACATCACGAGCTCCTCCCGGATCGGGTCGATCGCCGGGTTCGTCACCTGGGCGAACAGCTGCTTGAAGTAGTCGAAGAGCATCCGCGGCCGGTTGGACAGCGCGGCGAGCGCGGCGTCGTCGCCCATGGACCCGATGGCTTCCTCGCCGTTCGTGACCATGGGCGCGATGAGGATCCGCAGGTCCTCCCGCGTGTAGCCGAAGACCTGCTGGCGCTGAATCAGCGTCTCGGGGTTCGACTGGAAGAGCGGCGTGCCGGGGGGAAGATCGTCCAGGAGCACGCGATTGGCTTCCACCCAGGCGCGGTAGGGGCGTCGCGTGGAGATCTCCTCCTTGATCTCGAGGTCGTCGACGATCCGGCCGAGGGACGTGTCGATGAGGAACATGCGTCCCGGTTGCAGGCGCCCCTTGTAAGACACGTCCTCGGGCTCGATGGGGAGTACGCCCACCTCGGATGCCATCACGACGAAGTCGTCCTTCGTGACGAGGTAGCGCGAGGGGCGCAGGCCGTTCCGGTCGAGCACGGCGCCGATCCGCACGCCGTCCGTGAACGCGATCGACGCGGGACCGTCCCAGGGCTCGCTGAGGCAGGCGTGGTACTCGTAGAAACCCCGCTTGTCCTCGTCCATGGCGTCGTGCCCCTCCCAGGCCTCCGGGATGAGCATCATCACGGCGTGGGGAAGCGAGCGCCCCGTGAGCACGAGGAACTCGAGGGCGTTGTCGAAGGTGGCAGAGTCGCTGCCGGTCTCCGTGCAGATCGGGAAGAGCTTGCGGAGATCGTCGCCGAACCGCTCGGAGGCCAGCGTCGCCTGGCGGGCGCGCATCCAGTTCCGGTTCCCGCGCAGCGTATTGATCTCGCCGTTGTGGGCGATATAGCGATAGGGATGCGCGAGGTCCCAGGTCGGGTGCGTGTTCGTGCTGTAGCGCTGGTGGACGATGGCCAGCGCCGTGGCAAGCGTCGGGTCGGCGAGGTCCTGGTAGAAGCCCTTGATCTGGTGCGCGAGGAGGAGGCCCTTGTACGCGATCGTGCGGGCCGAGAGGCTCGGGACGTGGAAGGCGCCGTACTCCGGATCGCCGAGCGCATGGACCCGCCGCTCGATCACGCGGCGGATCACGTAGAGCTTGCGCTCGAAGGCTTCCTCGTCGGCGATCCCCGGGCCGCGCGCGACGAAGACCTGGCGCACCTCAGGCTCCACCTCGGCCGCGAGCCGCCCGATCTTCCGGTTGTCCCGCGGCACGTCGCGCCAGCCCAGCAGCCGCTGTCCTTCCTCCGCCACCGTGTCCGCGATGATCCCTTCGCAGATCACTCGCCGCTCGCGGTCGCGCGGGAGGAACAGCATCCCCACGCCGTACTCGCCCGCCTCGGGCAGCCCGATGCCTAGGCGATCCGCCTCCTTCCGGAAGAAGGCATGCGGCAACTGCAGGAGGATCCCCGCTCCGTCCCCCGTCCCCGGGTCGCACCCGGTGGCACCCCGGTGCGTGAGGTTCACGAGAACCTGCAGCCCCTTCTGCACGATGTCGTGGGACCTGCGACCCTTGATGTCGGCCACGAAGCCGACGCCGCAGGCATCGTGCTCGAAGGCGGGGTCGTACAGACCCTGCTTCGGGGGGATCCGGGGGTTCCTCATGGTGCCTGCCTGTGTCGAACCGGAATCAGCGGGTGCGGATCATCCGCGCGGATATCAAGGAGCGCCCCTCGGGCGCGTTTCACCTGACAGAACTTGACGTTACTTGTCACCCTCCGGAGTGTCAAGGCTTGTTTTCCCCGTCCCGGAAGGGTCCCAATCACAAATCGTCAAAATTATCCGGCACTTCAGATGGACTCTGGTGTGGACTGTATACCGACCACAGGCCCCCGAGCCGCACCGCGTCACAAGGCTGTCCGCGGCGCGAGCCCAGGCCACCGGCTGAGAAGCCGGGCGGGATCATTCGTGAAGATCCCGTCCACGCCCATCGCGTCGAGGCGCTCTGCCGCCGCCTCCTCGTCGACGGTGTAGACGTAGGCCGCCCAACCCTGGGCATGCAGGTCCTCGATGAGGGCCGCGCTCACGAGCGTGCGGTGGACGCAGGCGGCTTCGGGCGCAAGATCGTCCCATCGCTCCATCCGCTCCAGCACCGCCCGCGCCGCCGCGGGGCTCCCGAACGCATAGGGAGCCGGGAGGCTCGAGGGGCCGGTGAGAAGCGCCAGCCGGATGTCCACGCCCTCCACGCGCAATGCCTCGATGGGCCCCGGGTCGAAGCTGGAGAAGAGGGTCCGTCCGAGCGCGCCGGCTTCACGTACCACGGCGAGAGCAGCCCGCGCCGTCTCAGTCGCTCCGGAATCGGCCCTCTCTCCGCCCGGGACTTGAGACCGTCCCGCGTCCCCCTTGATCTCCACGTTGACCGCGGTTCCATTCCGCGTGAGATCGAAGACCTCCGCGAGGCGGGGAATGCGCTCGTCGGCGAATCGGGGGTCGAACCACGCCCCCGCGGAGTGCCGCCGCAGCTCCACGAAACCGATGTCCGCCACGCGCCCTTCCCCGCCCGCGGTGCGCGACAGGGTTTCGTCGTGGATCACCACCGGGACGTGGTCGCGCGTGAGGCGGACATCCAGCTCGATCATCTCCACGCCCAGCGCGATAGCGCGCCGGAAGGCCGCCAGCGTGTTCTCGGGCGCCTCCGCCGACGCGCCCCGGTGCGCGATAATCCGCATGGGTTCTAGACCTCCTTTTCGACCTGCCTCCCGGGCTCAGGGCGTCTCCCAGCCGACCGCGCGCTCCACGGCGCGCTTCCAGCGGGCGTACAGCCGTTCGCGCTCCTCGGGATCCATCGCCGGCTCGAAGCGATCACCGGCGCGGATGTGACGGAGGAGATCCCCGCGACCCGACCAGACACCCGTGGCCAGCCCCGCGAGAAACGCCGCGCCGAGCGCGGTCGTCTCCGCCACCGCCGCGCGCACCACGGGGCGGCCGAGCATGTCCGCCTGGAACTGCATGAGGAACTCGTTCGCGGTGGCCCCGCCGTCGGCCCGCAACTCCGGGATGGAAACCCCGGCGTCGCGCTCCATGCACTCGACCACGTCGCGGGTCTGGTAGGCGATCGACTCCAGCGCCGCGCGCGCCACGTGGGCCCGGGTCGTGCCCCGGGTGATGCCGAAGATCGTCCCGCGCGCGTAGGGATCCCAGGTGGGGGCACCCAGCCCCACGAAGGCGGGAACGAGGACCACGCCCCCGTTGTCCTTCACCTCCTGGGCCAGCGCCTGCGTCTCCGCGGCTTCGCGGATGATCCCGAGGCCGTCGCGGAGCCACTGGACCGCCGCTCCGGCGACGAACACGCTCCCTTCGAGCGCGTACTCGACCTTCCCGTCGATACCCCAGGCGATGGTCGTCAGGAGCCCGCTCGCGCTTCGCCGCGCCTGCGTTCCCGTGTTGACCAGGACGAAACAGCCGGTGCCGTAGGTGTTCTTGGCCGATCCCGTCTCGAAGCAGGTCTGGCCGAAGAGGGCAGCCTGCTGGTCTCCGGCAATCCCCGCGACCGGAATCGCCGCGCCGAGGACCGATGGATCCGTCGTGCCGAATACTCCGGAGGAAGGCCGCACCTCCGGAAGTATCTCCCGCGGCACGTCCAGGAGCCGCAGGATCTCGTCATCCCAGTCCAGGCGGTGGATGTTGTAGAGCAGCGTGCGCGATGCGTTGCTGTAGTCGGTCGCGTGCACGCGCCCGCCCGTCAGGCGGTACAGCAGCCACGTGTCCACGGTGCCGAGCAGCACCTCCCCCTTCCGGGCCCGCTCGCGAAGCCCCGGGATCTCGTCCAGCAACCAGCGCACCTTCGTCCCGGAGAAGTAGGCGTCGACCGGGAGACCGGTCCGCTCCCGGAAGAAGGCCTCGTGCCCGTTCCGCTTCAGGATCTCGCACATCTCGACCGATCGCCGGCATTGCCACACGATCGCGTTGGCCAACGGTCGCCCCGTCGCCTTCTCCCACACGACCGTGGTCTCCCGCTGGTTCGTGATCCCGATGGCGCGCACGTCGCCTGCCTCGATCCCCGCCTGCGCCAGCGCCGCCTTCGCCGTGGCCAGCTGCGTGGACCAGATCTCCTCCGGGTCGTGCTCCACCCAGCCGGGGCGGGGGTAGTGCTGCGCGAACTCGAGGGCTGCGCTGGAGACGATCTCCCCGCGATCGTTCCAGACGATTGCGCGACTGGACGTGGTCCCCTGATCGAGGGCCAGGACGTAGGGCTGCATGGCGTCCTCCGGTGGGTGGCGGCGGATCGTGGTCAGCGGCGCGGAAGGGCCTGGGGGACGGCCGGCTCGAAGAGGGCGTCGACGAACGCGCGGGCGTCGAAGGGGCGCAGGTCGTCCAGGTTCTCGCCGACGCCGATATAGCGGATCGGAAGCTTGAGCTCCTCGTGGATCGCGATGACGATGCCGCCCCGGGCGGTCCCGTCGAGCTTCGTGAGGATGATGCCGGTCACGCCCACCGCCTCGTGGAACTGGCGCGCCTGGCTCACCGCGTTCTGCCCCGTGGTGGCGTCCAGCACGAGCAAGACCTCCTGAGGGGCGCCGGGGAGCTCGCGGGCAATGATCCGCTTCACCTTCTTGAGCTCCTCCATGAGGTTCACCTTGGTGTGGAGCCGGCCCGCGGTGTCGACGAGGAGCACATCCACATCGCGGGACTTCGCCGCAGCCACCGCGTCGAAGGCCACGGCGGAGGGGTCGGTGCCGGAGGCCTGCCGGATCACGGGCGCGCCGATCCGCTCTCCCCAGATCTCCAGCTGCTCCATCGCCGCGGCCCGGAAGGTGTCGCCCGCGGCCAGCATCACGCGCCGGCCCTCCCCCGCATGCAGCGCGCCCAGCTTTCCGATCGTGGTCGTCTTGCCGACCCCGTTCACACCGACGAAGAGGATCACCCAGGGGCGGTCCGGGCCCGGCGCCATCGGTCCGCCGCCGTCGGAGGAAAGGATCTTCAGCAGGTCCTCCCGCAGTACTTCCCGGCAGTCCTCCGGCGTCGCACCCGCCCGGGCGCGTGCCCGCAGGTCCTCGAGCATCCGGGTCGCGGTCGCCACGCCGAGATCCGCGGTGTAGAGGACCTCCTCGATCTCCTCGAGCGTCTCCTCGTCAATCGCCCCACGCGCGCGCAGGAGCGCGTCGATGCGGCCGACGAAGGCCTCCTGGGTGCGCGCGAGCCCGCGTCGCAGCCGCGCGGCGTAGCCCTCGGGCTTCGCCGCGTCTTCCCCGGCGGACGGGATTTCAGGGGCGGGAGCGCCCTCCGGCTCCGGCGCACGCGGGGGGACAGGCGCCGGAGGCGTCCCGACGGCCTCCTGGGCCGTCGTTCCGGAAGGGAGCGTCGCAGGAACGGCCTCGGTCCCGGGCCGGGGAAAGGCGGGGATCTCCGCCGGGGAGGCTTTCGGCCTGCGGCGAAGCGCGAGACGGCCGACGAGCGCGAGAAGGATCAGGGCGGCGAGGGCCGCCGCGCTCGACTCGAAGGGGTGCGTCCGGAGAGTGGGGATCAGATCCGCGACGCCATGGATCCCTCGGGAAGCGAGGGCGGACTGCGACAAGGCGTGGACCGGCAGCGCATGAAGAGCGGAGACAGTGTCCATGGGGGGACTCCGGGGCCCTGCGCCCGACGAGACGCAGTTTATAGACCACGGACCCCGGCGCGGGCAAGGCGCCCCCCCGGGACGGCCGGGCCGTCCCGCGAGGCTAGCGGAGTTTCACGGAGACGACCTTCGAGACGCCCGGATCTTCCATCGTGATCCCGTAGAGCGTGTCCGCGAGCTCGATCGTCGCCTTGTTGTGCGTGATCATCATGAATTGCGACCGCTCGATCATGTCCCGCAGCAAGGCGTTGAACCGCTCGACGTTCGCGTCGTCGAGCGCCGCGTCCACCTCGTCGAGCAGGAAGAAGGGGCTCGGCTTCACCTGGAAGATTGCGAAGAGAAGGCTCACCGCCGTGAGGGTCTGCTCGCCGCCGGACAGCAGCGTGACGTTCTGGAGCCGCTTGCCGCGCGGCTGGGCGACGATCTCGACACCCGATTCCAGCACGTCCTCCGCCTCCGCGAGCACGAGCTTCGCCCGCCCGCCCTGGAACAGCCGCGGGAACGTCTCCTCGAACTTCGCCGCCACCTTCTCGAAGGTCTCGACAAAGAGCTTGCGGCTCGTCCGGTTGATCTTCTGGATCGCGTTCTGGAGTGACTCGATCGTGCGCCGCAGGTCGTCGCTCTGCTCGGTGAGGAAGCGGTAGCGCTCCGAGAGCTCCTGATACTCCTCGATGGCCGTGACGCTCACTTCGCCCAGCCGCTCGATCTGGCCGCGAAGATCGGCCTGGCGCCGCTCACGCTCCTCGGGATCGTAGAGCGACTCGTCGCCGACGGCGAGATCCTCCAGCCTCGCATTGTGGCGATCGAAGATCCCGTCGGCGAGATGCTGGAGCCGGAGGCGGACCTCCGTCTCGCTCACCTGGAGCTTGGAGACCTGCTCGCTGATGGCCTGCTGCTGGTGGCGCAGCTCGCGCACCTTGCGATCAAACCCCCCGAGCCGGTCCGCGTCGAGCTGGAACGCGTCGCGCAGCTTGGCGAGCACGTCGCTCCCCTCGGCGTGCTGGGCGATGAGCAGCGCGAGGGCCTGTTCCGTCTCCCGGAGGGACTCGCCGATCTCCTCGATCCTCCGGAGCGCGTCGGCGGCCGCGGCTTCGGCCCGCGCGATACGCTCTCCCCGTTCGCGCACCGCATGGGCCAGTCGGACAGATTCCTGATCGAGCCCCCGGGTGCGCTCCGCGAGCCCCGCTGCGGCGATCCGGATCTCCGTGGCCTCCAGGCGCGCCCCCTCGAGATCCGTGAGGACCGAACCACGCGCGTCCCGGAGCCCTCCGAGCGACTCCTCCCCCCGGCGGCGCGCTTCCGCCAGCGCGGCCCGCCGGGCGGTCGCCTCTTCCAGCGCGGCGGCCACCGACGCGGCGGCTTCCGAGGCCGCGCGCGACTCGCCCTCGAGCCCTTCGAGCGCACGGGCGAGCGCGGCGCCCTCGGCGGCGAGCCGCTCGAGCGCCTGTTCGCGGGCGACGCGGTCGAGATCGCTTTCGTGAAGCCGTGCCGCGAGCGCCTCGGCGTTCGCGCGGGCGGCGTCGCGGGCGGCGGTGCGCTCGCCGAACGCCACCTCGGCCCGGGCGACCTCCGCCTGGAGCGAGGCGGCTCGGTCGGACAGCTCGCGGATCTCGCGCTTCCGCGCGAAGATCCCGCCTCCCGCCGCGGCGGCGCTCCCGCCCGTCATGACGCCGAGGCGATCGATCACGTCGCCTTCCTTCGTCACCAGCGTGCCGCGGAATCCGTTGGCCCTCCAGATTGCCGCGGCCCGTGCCATCGTGTCGACCACGTGCACATCGCGGAGGAGCGACGAGACGATGGGCCGATACCGATCCTCCACGATGATCACGTCGAGCAGCGGCGGCGCCAGCACCGCGTCCGGCTTCGGCCCTCCCGTGTGGCGCGTCTCGCGCAATCCCAGGGGCACGAAGCTCGAGCGCCCCGCTGAGGATCGCTTCAGGTATTCCACCGCCTCGAAGCCCGCCTCCACGTCCTGCACGACGACGTACTGGAGGCGATCGCCGAGTGCCGCCTCCACGGCCCGCTCGTACTCGGGCGGCGCGTCGATCATCTCCGCGAGAAGGCCGAGCACGCGCTGCCGGCGATCCGGCTGGTTCTCGCGGGCCATCAGGATCGCGCGGACCCCTTCCTTGTATCCTTCGAAGCGCGATTCCAGCTCCCGCAACGATTCCAGCCGGCTGCCGGTCTGGCGCATGCGATCCCGCGCGGCGTGCCACGCGATCTCCGCGTCGGATTCCTGACGCGCGAGCGACTCGACATCCCCCAGCGCGCTTTGCCGCTCGCGCCTGAGCCGTTCGCCCTCCGTGCGTGCCTCCTCGAGAAGCCGCGTGGCGTCGGCGATCGCACCCTGCAGCGCCTCCAGGCGCGCGCGCGACTCGCCGAGCGATCGCGAGGCGGACTCCGCGCGGGAGATCGCTTCGCCCCGGCGCCGCGCGAGGTCCTCCGCCGACCTCTCGACGCCCGCGAGATCCGCGCTCGCCGAGAGCAGTGACCTGTTCGCCCGGCCGATCTCCTCGGCAAGGCGCGCCTCGTGGGCCACCAGCGCCCCGAGCCTTTCTTCCGCCGCGACCTGCGCGCGCTGCCGCCCGGCTTCCTCCTCCACCGCCGCGTCCCGCTCGGCCTCGACGCGCAGGACCGCCTCCTCGAGGCTCCGCGTCTCGGCGCCGAGCGATTCAATCTCCTCGAGCCACCGCCCGCGCTGCCCCTCGAGGTTCTCACGATCCTTGCCCAGGAGGTCGCGCTGCGATTCGTGCTGGGACACCGTGCCGCGAAGCTCGTGGAGCTGCTCCTGCTTCGTCTGAAGCGCGCGCTCCCCCCCTGCAAGCTCGAGCCGCAGGGTTTCCGCGGCGGTCTCCTCCGTGGCCACGGCCGCGGAAAGCGATTCGATCTCGCGCCGCAGGCCCGCGAGCGTCTCCGCCTTCTCTCGCACCTCCCGCTCGAGCGCGAGGGCCTGCCGGGCGGCCGTGTCCAGCTCCAGCGACCGCAACTCCTCACGCAGCGCCTTGTACTTCTCCGCCTTGCGCGCCTGGCGATCGAGCGAGTTCATCTGGCGCCGCACCTCCTGGATGACGTCGCCCACCCGCAGCAGGTTCTGGTTTGCGGCCTCCATCTTCCGGATCGCGCCGTCCTTCTTCGCCTTGTACTTCGTGATGCCGGCCGCCTCCTCGATCAGTGCGCGGCGATCCGCCGGCCGCGCGCTGACCAGACCGGCGATGTGCCCCTGTTCCACGATGGCGTAGGCGCGGGTGCCGACGCCCGTGTCCATGAAGAGCTCGTGCACGTCCCGCAGCCGGCAGGGCACCCTGTTGATCTGGTACTCGCTCTCCATCTCGCGGAAGACGCGGCGGGTCACGCTGATCTCGGGCATGGCGACGTACTGGGGCGGGGCGAGACCGTCATCGTTGGAGAACGTGAGCGTCACCTCAGCCATGTTCACGGCGGGGCGCGAGTCGCTCCCCATGAAGATCACGTCCTCCATGGACCTGCCGCGCAGGTGCTTCGCGCTCATCTCGCCCATCGTCCACCGGATCGCGTCGACGATGTTCGACTTGCCGCAGCCGTTGGGGCCGACGATGGCGGTGATGCCGGTGGGGAACTCGAAGAGCGTGCGATCGACGAAGGACTTGAAGCCGAACAGCTCGAGGGACTTGATCTTCATTCCGGATCCTCGACGCCCCCGGCCCCGGGGACGTGGGTGCTTGCCGCTTCCGGGACCGTTGCCCGCGGGAGAACGGGCCCCTGTGGGGCGGCACGAAGGGACGCTGGGTGATGCGGTTCGGGGGGGAGGGCTCTCCGGGCGGCCGGGATTTCCCGCCCGGCCGGACGCCGGAGGTCCCGGCGGAGGCC
>JBGPLH010000088.1:0-10730 GCA_041486365.1 Thermodesulfobacteriota bacterium
ATCACGTCGGTCCCGATGCCGATGTCCGGCAGGTCGCGGGTGAAGCGATCCAGCAGCACGCGGAAGGCCGCGGCGCCGTAGGGACGGCGCATACGCCGGAGCACCGCGTCGCTTCCGCTCTGGAGCGGGATGTGCAGGTGATCGCAGAAGACCTTCGGTTGCCCCGCGATCGCGGCAATCACGTCGTCGTCGAACTCGCTGGGCTCCATGCTCGACAGGCGCACCCGCGCGAAGCCCGACTCGCGGCGGACGCGCCCGAGCAGATCGGCGAGCCGCGCGGGCGGGTCGAGGTCCCGCCCCCAGGAGCCGATGTGCGGGCCCGTGAGCACTAGCTCGCGCGCGCCCTCCTCGCGATGGCGGGCCATCTCGGCGAGGACGTCCTCGGCCCGCGCGCTGCGCGGGAGCCCACGCGCATGGGGCACAATGCAGAAGGAGCAAAAGACGTCGCAGCCGTCCTGGACCTTGACCATCCGCCGCGTGCGAGCCGGAAGCGGCCGTCCCGAGACCTCGAACGCCGGAAGCCGCCGCTCCCTGAGGATTCTGCCGACGCGCACCTCGGGCTCCGCGAGGCGCCCGCGCGCCGCAATCGCATCGAGCTCGGCGGCGATCCGATCCTTGCCGCCGTGGCCGATCACGTAGTCGACCGGGAGGCGCGCCGCCTCCGACGGGCGCGTCTGGGCGTAGCAGCCAGTGAGGACTATGACGGCGCCGGGATTCTCGCGGCGGAAGCGGCGGGCGAGCTGGCCGGCCTCCAGATCAGCAGCGCGGGTCACGGAGCAACTGTTGAGCACGATGACGTCGGCGTGGGCGGGATCGACGGCCGGCTCGATGCCCCGCCGCGACGCCACGTCGGCGATGGATTCGCCCTCGACCTGGTTCACCTTGCAGCCGAGCGTGTGGACGGCGAGCCTCGTCACGCGATCCACCCTCCTCCGAGCAATAGATCGCCCCGGTAGAAGACCGCCGCCTGCCCAGGCGCCACGGCCCGCGCCGGCGCCGCGAGCGTGACCTCCGCGCTGTCCGCCGACAGGAACCGCAGGAGCGCCTCGGCCTCCGGATGCGCATGGCGGATCTTCACCGACACGCGGGCTGTGCGCGGCGGGCGTCCCGCGATCCAGTGGATGCCGCTCACCTTGAAGGTCTCCCGTCGCAGCGCGCGATCGGGGCCGACGACGACGCGGTCCGTGGCCGGGTCCAGCCGCAGGACGTACCAGGGGCCGCCCGGGAGCCCGAGTCCCCGGCGCTGCCCCACGGTGTAGCGGTGAATTCCCGGGTGCCGCCCGAGCACCTTGCCGTGCTCATCCACGATGTCGCCCGGGCCCGGCGCGCGGTCGCCCATCTCTCGCGCGAGAAACGCGCCCGTGTTCCCGTCCGGGATGAAGCAGATCTCCTGGCTCTCGGGCTTGTCCGCGAGGGGGAGCCCGTAGGCGCGGGCCCGGGCCCGCACTTCCTCCTTCGTGAGATCGCCCACGGGGAAGAGAGCGCGGGCGATCCGCGAGGGATGGAGGTTGAAGAGGAAGTAGGTCTGGTCCTTGCGGCGGTCGACGGCCCGGAGCAGCCGGGGCCGCCCGTCGCGGCCGTCCCGGCGCCGGACGTAGTGGCCGGTGGCGACGAGGTCGGCGCCGACCTCCGCCGCGCGATCGACGAGCGCGTCGAACTTGAGGCTCCGGTTGCAGGCCACGCAGGGGATCGGCGTGCGCCCCGCGCGGTACTCCTCCAGGAAGGGACCGACGACGGTTTCGCGAAAGGACGACTTGAAATCCAGGACGTAGTGGCGAATCCCGAGGGCCGTCGCCGCGCGCCGCGCGTCGCGCACGTCGGCGGGCCCGCAGCAGCGGCCGGAGCCGGCGGCCTCGGAGGCGTCCCCGTAGTCCCACAGATGCATCGTGACGCCGATCACCTCGTGGCCCGCATCCAGGAGCAGGCCCGCGGCCACGGCGGAGTCGACGCCGCCGCTCATCGCCACGAGGACGCGCATCTTCTTCATGGGTGCATCACCTTCGGTGGGGGTGGGTGAGGGTCCCTGGACGTCCGTCCGCGGATGACGACCGCGCGGGCCACACCTACGCGGCCGAGACCGCCGCGGCGCCCTCGCGCACGCGCGCCACCACGCGGGGAATCGTCTCGAGGGCGCGGTCGACGTCGGCACCAGTGCTGTTCCAGCCCAGGGAGAGGCGGATCGTCGAGCGCGCCACCGCGTCGTCCAGCCCCATGGCACGCAGGACCGGCGAGGGCTCCACGCTCCCGCTCGCGCAGGCCGATCCCGCGGAGACGGCGATCCCCTCGAGATCGAGCGCCACGAGCACCGACTCCCCGGCCGCGCCGGGGAACGCGACGCTGAGGGTGTTGGGCAGCCGCCGGAGGGGATGTCCGTTCAGCCGCGCGTCCGGGATCGCCTCCCGGATCCCCCGCCAGAGGCGATCGCGCAGGGCGGCAATCTCCGGCGGACGCTTCTCCATTTCCTCCTCGGCCACCCGCGCCGCGGCTCCGAGCGCCACGATCCCGCCCACGTTCTCGGTCCCGGCCCTCCGCCTGCGCTCCTGGCCGCCGCCGTCCATCTGCCGGGCAATCGCCACGCCGCGCCGCACCCAGAGCGCTCCCGTGCCCTGGAAGGCCCCCATCTTGTGCCCGGAGAGCGACAGGAGATCGATCGGGAGGGCCGACACGTCGATCGGCACCTTGGCCAGGGCCTGCACCGCGTCCGTGTGGAAGAGGACACCCCGCTCCCGGCAGAGGGCGCCGATGGTCTCGACGGGGAAGAACACCCCTGTCTCGTTGTTCGCGAACATCGCCGAGACGAGCACCGTGTCGGGCGCGATCGCCTCTTCGACCTGCGCCGGATCGATCAGCCCCTCGGAGGTCACGCGAAGCACCGTGAGCCGGACCCCCAGCCGCTCGGCGTGGAGCGCCGCCTCGCGCACCGCCGGGTGTTCCACTCCCGTGATGATCAGGTGGGCGCCGCGGGGAGCGGGCGACTCGAGCACGCCGCGGATCGCGAGGTTGTCGCTCTCGGTGCCGCCGCTCGTGAAGACGATCTCGTCCGGCCGCGCGTGCAGGAGGGCCGCGAGCCGCTCACGCCCCTCCTCGACCGCCTCTCGCGCACCGCTCCCTTCCAGCGACGCGCTCGAGGGATTTCCCGAACGCTCCGCGAGGAACGGGAGCGCCGCCTCGAGCGCCTCGGGCCGGGGGGGCGTCGTGGCGTTGTGGTCGAGATAGACCCGCGTCATGTCTTCTTCCCCGAGCACCGACCCCCGGCGGCGGCCGCCTGCTCATCGCCATGGGAGAAGCCGCCGTCCAGAGCCATGGGGATCGGCGTGGAGGGCTGCTGCGTCATGCGGGACAACTCGTCGAGCTTCACCGAATCGAGGAACTCCCGGATCCGGCCGGCCAGCTCCTTCCACACGAGGTGAGCGGCGCAGCAGTCCGCGCGCGAGCACTTGCGGTCCGAGGCGGGGTCGACGCAGTAGATCGGCTCGAGCTTCTCCTCCACCGCCTCGATGATCTCGGCCACGGAGATCTCGCCCGGGCTCCGCGCGAGGAGGTAACCACCGCCGGGACCCCGCACGCTGCGCACGATGGAGTTTCGCCGCAGCTTCAGAAACAGCTGCTCGAGGTAGCTCACCGAGATGTCGCCCCGCGCGGCGATCTCCCGGAGGCTCACGGGGCGCGAGTCCCCGTGGTTGGTCAGATCGACCAGCGCGCGAACGGCGTAGGATCCGCGGGCCGTGAGTCTCATGGCTTGCTCCTCGTCGGGGAGGTCTCGGGCGACGGCGCGATACCGGCGCTCTCCCCCTCCCCATCCTGCGGGGCCGCCACGGGCGCTCCCCGCTCCAGGTCGTCCATCGTCCCCGTCGCGATCTGCAGGCGGGCCTCGAGCTCAAGGATCTCCTTCTGTAGCACCGCCATCTGGCCGAACAGCGCGTGCAGCGCCTGGCCCTCCGGATCGGGAAGCGCGTTGTGGTCGAGCCGCAGGTGGCCCTGCGCGTCACGGCACTCGGGGTGGTCCTGCACGACTTTCCCGGGAATGCCAACCACGGTCGATCCCTCCGGCACGTCCCGCACCACGACGGAGCCCGCGCCGATCTTGCTCTCGCGCCCGATCGTGAGGGGGCCAAGGACCGTCGCGCCGGCGCCGATCACCACGCCGTCCTCCACCGTCGGGTGCCGCTTCTCCCGCCGCCAGGAGGTGCCTCCGAGCGTCACGCCCTGGTAGAGCGTGACGTCATCCCCGATGTCCGCCGTCTCGCCGATCACCACGCCCATCCCGTGGTCGATGAAGAACCGCCGACCAATGCGAGCGCCGGGATGGATGTCGATTCCCGTGAGGATGCGGCCGACGTGGGAGATCGCCCGGGCGGGGAACCTCATCTGGCCGATCCAGAGCGGGTGGGCGATGCGGTGCAGGAGCAGAGCGTGGAAGCCCGGGTAGAGGAAGATCACTTCCCACACGGATCGCGCCGCCGGATCCCGGTCGAACACGCAGCGGATATCCTCGCGGATCCGGTCGAGCATGACGGGACGTCCTCGGCGCCAGGGCCCGGGGGCCATGCGGGCAGCTCGCCTTCAGAGGTGGCGGAGCCCGAAGGTCCGCCACTCCGGCGCGCGGTGCCGCGAATCATGAAGCGGGAAGGTAACTTGGCCGAATCCCCCCACAAGGTAATCGGGTATCCCGGGGGTGTCAATCGCGCTGCAAGGCTTGCTCAGGCGGGGTCGGGGAGCTGGTTGGTCACGTACCAGTAGTGAAGGAGTCTTTCGATCTTGTCCATCAACTCGTTGTACTTGAACGGCTTTATCACGTACGAGTTGGCGCCCTCGGCATAGGACGACTGGATGTCCACGGGGCTCGAGGAGGTCGTGAGGACGACGACCGGGAGCGTCCTGTGACTCGGCGCCGCTTTGATCTTCCGGAGGACTGTGATCCCGTTCTCCTTGGGAAGCTTCACGTCCAGGAGCACGAGGTTCGGACGTGGAGCGTTCTCCTGGATGCGGTACTTCCCCTCGTGGAAGAGGAAGTCCAGCGCCTCCTCCCCATCGTGGGCGATGTAGATCTCGTCCACCAGCCCGCTCCCCTTGATGGCGCTGGTGATGATCTCGATGTGATCCGGGTTGTCCTCCACGAGGAGCACCCGCGACTTCCCCTTCTCTGACACCTATAGACCTCCGTGGCTTTACCCGGCGGAATGATAGACCCATGCCGCGCCGCGGCGCAACCGAAAGACGTGTCTCAATTTTGTGGAGCCGCCGCGAATGCACGATCAATGAACGTGGCTCAGCGGGAACGGGCCCGGCTGGCCGGTGGCGCAACGAGGAGAAAGGGGCGGATACGCGCGAGGGTCTTCGGGCCGATCCCCGGAATCCGCCGGAGGTCTTCCAGGCGGTCGTAACGGCCCCGGGCCGCTCGCCACGCCACGATACGGGATGCCGTGGTGGGACCGATCCCGGGAAGCGACGTGAGATCCTCCGCGGTCGCGAGATTGAGATCGATCCGGCGCCCCAGCGCGACGAGCCGTTCCCCCGGCATGCGGGCCACGCGAACGGAGCCGTCCGGAAGGAGCGTCAGCGCGTCTCCCTCCCGAAGGCATGTCTCCGCTCCACGCCCCCGCGGCGGCACTCGCGGCCCCGCCAACTCCACCGCGTCCCGCGCCCGACGGCCCGCCTGGCCGAGCAGCACACCGCTCCTTCTCACCGCGCCCCCGACCTCGATGACGCCCGCGAAGGAGCCCTCCGGCTTCCACGCGGGAGGTCCCGCCCGACCCCGGTGATCAGCGGCCACCCGGATGAGCGCGACCGCCAGCGCCACGCCCGCGAGGAGAAACCCCCCTGCCACGCGCCGATCCATGTCCGGCTCCCGAAAGCCGCGAGACGCCCCGGGACAGGGCGTCTCGCTCGATCTTCCAGTACCCGGAGGAAGCCGGGCGATCCGTCAGGCCTTCCCGCCCTTGCGCTTCGCCGGGCGCGGCGATTCGTCCTTCAGCAGCTTGTAGTCGATACTGTCCGCCAGGGCCCGCCAGCTCGCCTCGATGATGTTCTCCGAGACGCCCACGGTGCCCCAGGTCTCCTCGTCATCGCCCGACTCGATGAGCACCCGCACCCGGGCGCCCGTGCCGTGGCCGGAGGCGAGCACCCGGACCTTGTAGTCCAGGAGCTCCACCTCGCGAAGCTGCGGATAGAACTTGTCGAGCGCCTTGCGGAGCGCGTTGTCCAGCGCGTTCACGGGGCCCACGCCCACGGCCGCCGTGTGCTCGAGCTGGCCTCCGACCTCGACGACCACCGTGGCCTCCGAGATGGGCGGCTCGTTCTCCGAGCGCTTCTCGTCGATCACCCGGAAGCCCTTCAGGCTGAAGTACTTCTTGTGGGTGCCCAGCGACTTCTTGATGAGGATCTCGAAGCTCGCGTCGGCCCCCTCGAAGGCGTACCCCTCGTGCTCGAGCGTCTTGAGCTGATTCAGGATTTCACGCGTGACCGGGTCCTTCGAGTTCAGGTCGATCCCGAACTCGGCGGCCTTCGCCATCACGTTCCCCTTCCCCGAGAGATCGGAGACGAGGATGCGCTGGCGGTTGCCCACCACCTCGGGGTGGATGTGCTCGTAGGTCTCGGGGTTCTTCTGCACCGCGTCCACGTGCATCCCGCCCTTGTGGGCGAAGGCCGAGCGCCCGACGAAGGGCGCATGATTCGCCGGCGGGAGATTCGCGATCTCGTTCACGAAGTGGGAGACCTCGGTGAGCCTGGCGATCTGCTCATCGGGAATGCAGGCGAAGCCCAGCTTGAATCGCAGGTTCGGGATGATCGAGGTCAGGTTCGCGTTACCGCATCGCTCCCCGTAGCCGTTCATCGTCCCCTGCACCTGCGACGCACCGGCGCGCACGGCCGCCAGGGAGTTGGCCACGCCCAGCTCACAGTCGTTGTGGCAATGGATCCCGAGCGGCGTCCGCACGCGGGCCCGGACGGCCGCCACCATCGCGACGATCTCCTCCGGGAGCCGGCCCCCGTTGGTCTCGCACAGAACGATCCAGTGGGCGCCCCCGGACACGGCCGCCTCGACGGTCTTCATGGCGTAGCCGGGGTCGGCCCGAAAACCGTCGAAGAAATGCTCCGCGTCGTAGATCACCTCGTCGAAGTGTTTCCTCAGGTACACGACCGTGTCGTGGATGATCTCCAGGTTCTCCTCGAGCGGGATCTGGAGCGCGTCGGTGACGTGGAGGTTCCAGGACTTCCCGAAGATGGTCGCCACGGGCGTCCCGGCGCGGAGGAGCCCCTGGATGCCCGGATCCTTCGCGCACGAGCTGCCCGGCTTGCGCGTGGCGCTGAAGGCCGCGAGCTTCGATCGCCGGAGGCGCAGCTTCTCCGCCGCCTTGAAGAACTGCAGATCCTTTGGGTTCGAGCCCGGGTAGCCGCCTTCGATGTAGTGAATCCCGAGCTCGTCGAGCTTCTCCGCGATGCGCAGCTTGTCGTCGACGGAGAAGCTGATGTCCTCCGACTGCGTGCCGTCGCGCAGGAGGGTGTCGTAGATCAGGATCTTCCGCGGCTTCGCGGCCGCCGGCGCCGGCGCCTTCGGCTTGCGGGTGGGCATCAGGACGTCTCCGCGCGGGCTGCTTCCTTGGAGAGGCCGAAGCCCTCGTGCAGGGTGCGGACCGCGAGCTCCGTGTACTTGTCCTCGATGACGCAGCTCACCTTGATCTCGGACGTGCTGATCATCTGGATGTTGATGCCCTCCTTCGCGAGGAGGTCGAACATCCGGGAAGCCACGCCGGCGTGATTCTTCATGCCCATGCCGACGATCGACACCTTGGCGATCCGATCGTCGGCGAGCACGCCGCTCGCGTTCAGATCGCGGGCGGTGTTCTGCACGATCTCGAGCGCCCGCTTGAGATCCCCCTTGGTCACCGTGAAGGTGAGGTCCGTGCGCCCGTCGGAGCCCACGTTCTGCACGATCATGTCCACGATGATGTTGCGGGCCGTGATGGGCCCGAAGAGCTTCGCGGCGACCCCAGGCTGATCCGGCACGCCGACGACGGTGATCTTCGCCTCGTCCCGGTTGTAGGTGACCCCGGAGACCACGAGCTCTTCCATGATGTCCTCCTCCCTGGTGACCAGCGTGCCCTCGCCGTCGTGGAAGCTCGACCGGACGTGGATCGGCACGTTGTACTTCTTCGCGAACAGCACGGAGCGCGTCTGCAGCACCTTGGCGCCGAGCGACGCCATCTCGAGCATCTCGTCGTAGGAGACCCGGTCGAGCTTGCGGGCGGCCGGCACGATGTTCGGGTCGGTCGTGTAGACGCCGTCGACGTCGGTGTAGATCTCGCACACGTCGGCGCCGAGCGCCGCGGCCAGCGCCACGGCGCTCGTGTCGGAGCCGCCGCGTCCCAGCGTGGTCACGTTGCCCTGCTCGTCGATCCCCTGAAAGCCCGCCACCACGACCACCTCGCCGCGGGCGAGCGCCACGCGCATGGCGTTGTCGTCGATCTTCCGGATCCGGGCCTTCGTGTGAGCCGAGTCGGTGAGAATCCTGACCTGCGACCCCGTGAAGGAACGCGCGCCGTGCCCCATGCCCTTGATCGTCATCGCGAGGAGCCCGATCGTGACCTGCTCCCCCGTCGCCATCACGACGTCCATCTCCCGCTCATCGGGAATGTCCGCCATCCGCTGGGCGAGCGCCACGAGGCGGTTGGTCTCCCCCGCCATGGCGGACACGACCACCACGACGTCGTTCCCCGCCTCCTTCATGCGGATCACCCGCCGGGCGACGTTCCTGATCCGATCGACGTCGCCGACGGAGGTGCCGCCATACTTCTGGACGATGAGCGCCATCTCGGGGTTCGCCTTTTCCGTCAGAGTTTCCCGTCCCTCGTTTCACTCGGGACCGGCACGTCGGACTTTCCCAGCCCGGAGAGACGTTCGAGGGCCCGTGCGGCGGAGGGCCCGAGGGCCCGCAGCCTGAGCGCGCGCCGCCGATCGTCAATCCGCCGGAGGGTCACTTCGAGCCTGTCAGCGGGGAGGCACGTCGGGACGCGATCGGCCCACTCAACGAGGACCACGCCGCGGCCGTCGAGGAGGTCCCGGAAGCCCAGGGACTCCACGTCTTCCTCCCGGCCGAGGCGATAGAAATCGAGATGATACACCGGAAGGGGCGCCTCGTACACGTTCACGAGGGTGAAGCTCGGACTCGTCGCCTCGTCCCGCCCGCCGAGTCCCGCCAGGATCCCCTTGGCGAGGACGGTCTTTCCGGTCCCGAGATCGCCCAGGAGGGCCAGCACGTCGCCGGCGCGCAGCGCCTTGCCGAGCCGCTCCCCGAGAGCGCGGGTCTCCTCCTCCGATCCCGTCTCCAGGGTCCGCTCGGGCGGCGCCGGAGCGTCCTCCGCGAACCCCCCGGCCCCCCTGAAATGCTCAGAAGGCGGCATCGCCCTTCCCGTTCATGAGCTCGTCGATCGTGCGCGGCAGCCGGTCGATCACGTCGCTCGCGAGGAGCCCCACCATTCCGTGATCCCGCGCCGCGCCATCGGCGGCCAAGCCGTGAAGATAAACGGCCAGGCCCGCGGCCGCCCCCGCCTCGACCCCCTGCGCGAGGAACCCGCCGATCATCCCGGTGAGCGCGTCACCCATGCCGCCGGAGGCCATGCCCGGATTCCCCGTCAGGTTCACGCGTAGCTCGCCGTCGGGACGCGCGACGATTGTGTGCGCCCCCTTCAGCACCAGCACGACCCCGTGGGCTTGGGCGAAGGCCCGGGCACAGCCGATCCGGTCGGCGTTCACCGCGGCGGACTCAATCCCGAGGAGGCGCCCCATCTCCCCCGGGTGCGGCGTCAGGACACGGGGCGCCCGCGCGTCGCGCAGCGTGTCGACGCGCCCGGCGAGTGCGTTCAGCCCGTCCGCGTCCACCACGGCGGGGAGCGCCGCTTGCCGCACCGTGGACAGGACCAGCTCGATGGTTTCCGGATGGGTCGAGAGTCCCGGGCCCAGCGCTAAGGCCGTCATGCGGGGGAGCAGATCGTGGATTCGCTCCATGGCCTTGCGGCCCAGCGTGCGTGCGTCGGTTTCCGGAAGTGGCTCGCACATCACTTCCGTGAGCTTCGCCCCGAGGAGGGTGTTCAGGCTCTCGGGCGCGCCCAGCGTCACCAGGCCCGTGCCGCAGCGCATGGCGGCCAGCGCCGTCATCGCGGCGGCGCCGGTCTTCCCCGGCGACCCGGCGAGCACGAGGAGGTGGCCGAAGGTCCCCTTGTGGGAGTCCCTCGGACGGGGTGGGAGCGCGGCGAGCGCCTCCTCCCGGGTAAGGATCGCCTCCCGGATCGAGGCCTCCGCCACGTAGGCGGGCGGGATGCCGATGTCGACGACTCGCAGACGCCCGACGCAGGCCGCCCCCGGGAAGAGCACGTGGCCGAGCTTCGGAAGTCCGAAGGTCACGGTGAGATCGGCCTGGACCGCCACGCCCAGGACGGCGCCCGTCGTGGCGTCGACCCCCGAGGGGATATCGACGGCGAGGATCGGACGGCCGGGCCGAAGGGCGTCGAGCATCTCGATGGCCCCGCGTGCAAGGCCCTCGACGGCGCGCTCGAGTCCGGTCCCGAAGATCGCGTCGACCAGCCCCGCGCATTCGGCGAGCGCGGGCCGCGCCCCCTCGAGCGCCGCCTCGTCGGCGAGGAAGTCCACCCGCACGCCGGCGCGTCGGGCGGCCTCGAGCATCCTTCGGGGATCCCCCCGGAGGGTGCCCTCCTCGGCGAGCACGAAGGCGCGGG
>JBGPLH010000089.1:0-10563 GCA_041486365.1 Thermodesulfobacteriota bacterium
CGGGGACATGGAGGATTCCGGCCCCATGGCCAAGCTCAAGGGAACGGCGATCATCCCCGCCGTCAAACTCGTTCGAAGGAACCTGGGGAAGATGGAATCCGTGCTGAGCGACGGGGCGAAGCGCCTTGTCTCGGCGCGGATCATGCCCGGTTCCTGGTACCCCATGGAGGACGCCACCGAGCTGCTCGAGTCGATCTGCGACTTCTACGGCGGAAGCCACGCCCAGTCGATGGAGATGGTCGGCATGTACTGCGCCGAGGGAGACCTGAACGGCGTGTACGCCCACCTGATCGTCCCCGGTCATCCCGTGCGCTCCTTCCGCCGGGCGATCCAGCTCTGGCGGAACTATCTGGACACGGGCAACCTTACCTTCCACCAGCCCTCGCTCCTCATCCCCCGGGCGACGCTGCGGCTTGAGGAATTCACCCAGACGATCCCCTACTGCGCCTGCATCCTCGGGATGGCGCGCGTGGTGGCGCGGCTGGCGGGCGTGGAGCACGAGTTCCAGATTCGCGAGACCCATTGCACCCTGCGGGGTGATCCCGCGTGCGAGTTCGAGTCGACCTGGGGCTGAGAGGCGCCTCCCCCCCGAAACGCCGAGGGCGGAACCGGAAGGTTCCGCCCTCTCGCTTGCGCGCCCGCTTCGTTGCGCCCCGCTCACTTGTCGCCGGGCGCAGCATGTCAGGCTTTGTCAGCCCGCGCTTGGTTAGAGTCGGCCCCCGCGTCGCGGGGGACCTCCGGGCGCGGGACCTCCGGCACCTCCGCGTTCCAGTCCTCGATGCTCCGGCTGATGTGCATCGAGCAGAACTTCGGGCCGCACATCGAGCAGAACTCGGCCGTCTTGAACGCATCCTGGGGAAGCGTCTCGTCGTGCATCGCCCGGGCCGTCTCGGGGTCGAGCGACAGATCGAACTGGCGCTTCCAGTCGAAGGCGTAGCGGGCCCGGGACAGCGCGTCGTCCCGATCGCGGGCATGGGGCCGGTGCCGCGCGATGTCGGCCGCGTGGGCGGCGATCTTGTAAGCGATGATCCCCTGCCGCACGTCGTCGGCGTCCGGAAGCCCCAGGTGCTCCTTCGGCGTCACGTAGCAGAGCATCGACGCACCCGACCACCCCGCGAGCGCCGCGCCGATCGCCGAGGTGATGTGGTCGTAGCCGGGCGCGATGTCCGTGACGAGGGGTCCCAGCACGTAGAACGGCGCCTCGTGGCAGGCCTCGATCTGCTTTTTCACGTTCATGTCGATCTGGTCCATCGGCACGTGGCCGGGCCCCTCGATCATCACCTGCACGCCGCGCTCCCAGGCCCGCTTCGTGAGCTCGCCCAGCACCCGCAGCTCGGCGAACTGCGCCCGGTCGCTCGCGTCGTGCAGACACCCGGGCCGGAGGCCGTCGCCCAGCGAGAAGGACACGTCGTACTTCCTGAAGATGTCGCACAGATCGTCGAAGTGCGTATACCAGGGGTTCTGCTCGTGGTGGTGCAGCATCCACTGCGCCATGAGCGATCCGCCCCGGGACACGATTCCCGTGATGCGCCCCTCGATGAGCGGCATGAACTCCAGCAGGACGCCCGCGTGGATCGTCATGTAGTCCACACCCTGCTTCGCCTGCGCCTCCACGACCGCGAGCATGTCGTCCACGCCGAGATCCGTGGGCGACTTCACGCCCTGGATCGCCTCGTAGATGGGGACCGTGCCCACCGGCACGGTGCTGTGGCGGAGGATCGCCTCCCGGATCGCGGGAATGTTCCCGCCGGTGGAGAGATCCATGACCGTGTCCGCGCCGTGCTTCAGGCAGATCCCCAGCTTCTCCAGCTCTCCCTCGACGTCGCTCGTCACCGCCGAGTTGCCGATGTTCGCGTTGATCTTGCAACGC
The DNA here is from genome assembly GCA_041486365.1 of Thermodesulfobacteriota bacterium. GTDB lineage: Bacteria > JAUYMQ01 > JAUYMQ01 > JAUYMQ01 > JAUYMQ01 > JBGPLH01. The sequence goes on from JBGPLH010000089.1 coordinate 1,871, forward strand.
GCAGCGATGCCGATGGCCATCGGCTCGGCCTCGGGGTGGTTCACGTTGGCGGGGATGATCATCCGGCCGCGGGCCACTTCGTCGCGGACCAGCTCGGGCGGGAGATTCTCGCGGCGCGCGACGTAGGCCATCTCCTCCGTGATCACCCCTTCGCGGGCGAACTGGAGCTGCGTGCGGCTTGGCCCCTTGCGGGAACGGATCCATTCGGCTCGGATGGGTGCTGCCATGGGAAAGGTCTCCCGTCAGGTTTCGCCGGCGCGCGGGGATGGAACCGGTTCATGCGCACACGGCGACACATGACGATGGGAACGGGGCGGTGCGTCGAGGGTGATCGGGCCAGGCGGGGGGAAGGTCGAACGCGGAGGATGTGCCGCGGAAACCTTCCCTACGCTCGCATGACCGAGATCAGGTTGGAGGGTATGCTCTCAGGCCCGGCTCCCGCCGCGCCACCCCTAGGTTTCGAATGTGCCCGCGCAGCCTGCAGTCGCCGCGCGGGGCTCGGGTCGTCATCCTCCCGGGAAAGATCGATGAACGTGCTTTCTATCGCCAGCAGCATAGCACGTCCGCGGCGGGTGACAAGGAAGGCCCGGACCGGGATCAGGACAGATCGATCCAGACGCTCTTGATCTGCGTGTAGAGCTCCAGGGCGTGCATGCCCAGCTCGCGCCCGAAGCCGCTCGTCTTGTAACCGCCGAAGGGGCTCGCCGGGTCGAACACGTTCCAGGTGTTCACCCAGACCGTCCCCGCCTTGAGCGCCGCCGCCACGCGGTGGGCCTTCTTCACGTCGCGGGTGAACACGCCCGCGGCCAGGCCGTACAGGGTGTCGTTCCCCTCCCGCACGACGTCCTCGATGTCGCGGAAGGGGATCGCGGTGAGCACGGGCCCGAATATCTCCTCCCGGGCGATGCGCATCCGGTTGGACGCCTGGTCGAAGATGGTAGGCTCGACGAAGTAGCCTCCCGACTCCCCGGCGATCTTCGCCGGGCCTCCTCCCGTGAGCACCTTCGCCCCCTCCTTCTTCCCGGCCTCCAGGTACGAGACCACTTTGTCCATCTGCTCCTTCGAGACCTGGGGCCCCATCGTGGTCTTCGGGTCGAGGGGATCGCCCTGCCTGATCCCCTGCGTGCGCGCCACGAGCTTTTCCATGAAGGCGTCGTGGGCCGACTCCTCGATGAACAGGCGCGACCCCGCACAGCAGACCTGCCCCTGGTTGAAGAAGATCCCGGTGAAGGTGCCGCGAACGGCGGTGTCGAGATCGGCGTCGGCGAAGACGATGTTCGGGGACTTCCCACCCAGCTCCAGAGAGAGCTTCTTCATGTTGGACTTCGCGCAGGCTTCCATGATGATTCGACCGGTTGTCGTCTCGCCCGTGAAGGCCACCTTGTCCACGTCCATGTGCTCGGTGATGGCCGCCCCGGCCGTGGGGCCGAAGCCGGTGATGATGTTCACCACGCCCTCCGGGATCCCCGCCTCGAGGACGAGCTCGCCGAGCCTGAGCGCCGTGAGCGGCGTCTGCTCCGCGGGCTTGAGCACCGACGTGTTCCCGCAGGCGAGCGCCGGGGCGAGCTTCCAGGCGGCCATGAGGAGCGGGAAGTTCCAGGGGATGATCTGCCCCACGACGCCCAGCGGCTCCCGGCGCGTGTAGTTGAAGAAAGGCCCGTTCACGGGGATCGTCTCGCCGTGGATCTTGGTCACCCAGCCGGCGTAATAGCGGAACACCTCGGCGGCCATGGGGATGTCCACGTTGCGCGACTCGCGGATCGGCTTCCCGTTGTCCAGGCTTTCCAGCTCCGCCAGCTCGTCGGCGTTATCGAGGATGAGATCGCCGACCTTCCAGATCAGCCGCTGCCGGTCGCGGGGCTCGAGCTTCGCCCAGGCGCCCTCGAAGGCGCGGCGGGCCGCCGCCACGGCGAGATCCACGTCCGCCTTGTCCCCCTCGGCCACCGTCGTGAGCACCTGGCCCGTGGCCGGGTTGAGCACCTCGAACCGCTTTCCGCTCCGCGCGTCGACCCACTTCCCGTCGATCAGCAGCTTGCCCGGCTTGATCTGGGCGACCTTGGGCGGCGTGAATTTCACTGCGGGGGTTGCCATGGGAAACTCCTTTGGTTCCGGAGGTGAACGTCAGACAATTGAAGTGCCAGGGCAGACTGGCTCGGCGGGAGCCTCGCCCTCCCGGATATAGGGGTTTCAGGATCGGTGTACGGGCCCGGGCTTTCCCGAAAGCATCGGGCGGAAGAACTGCTCCATCGCATATACAAAGACCGAACGGGCGTCGAAATCCTCCGGCACCATGAGCGCCGTGACGGCGAGCCCTTCCATGAACACGTAGGCCACCTGCGACGCCATGCGGGCGTCGAGATCCGCCGGGACCTCGCCACGGGCCTGGGCTGCCTCCAGCGCGAGCTGTGTCAGGGCCGCCAGGCGCACGCTGAGGTTGCTCCGCTCGGCGGCGAACCGCTCGCGGAGGGCCTCCTCGTTGGAGAGCATCACCGTGCGGAACAGGCGCATGAGCCCCGGATCCTGGATGAAATGGACCGCGCGGGACTCGAACGCGCGATGCATCTTCTCGCCGATCGTCCCGGGCACCGTGAGCGCCTCGCGGATCCCCGCCTCGATCCGCCCGTGCACGCCGAGCATCAGGTCGTAGAGGAGATCCTCCTTGGACCGCCAGTACCAGTAGAGCGTCCCCTTCCCCAGCCCCGCCGCCGCGGCCACGTCGCTCATCGTGGCGCTCTGGTACCCCTTCTGCGTGAAGACGTGCCGGGCGGCGGTGAGGATCTGCGCGCGCCGCTCGTCGGCGAGGACGGGGTCGGGCTTCCGGCCGCGGCGGGGGCGCGGCGGCTCCGGGGGAGATCCCGGAACCACCGCCAGGCGATCCTTGGGGTCGCTCATCATTCCTCCGGCTCCCTCGGCACCTGGCGCATGCGCAGATCGCCCAGATCGATCCAGGCGTATACGCCCTTCTTCGGGAGGGATGCGGGGCTGAAGGAGCCTTCGTAGGGAAGATAGTCTGGGCGCTCCACCCGGACCAGGACATTGCTCGCCACGGCGCCGCCCGCGCCCTTCAGCGTCGGCGGCGGGTCGTGCAGCGAGAAGCGCGCGTGCACGCCCCCGGTGGTGTCGGTCCGGGCTATTTCGTGGGGCTTGCCGCCGGGTCGCATGAGGACCACCAGCGCGCCAGCGAGCGGGTAGCCCCGCGCCGCGTCCACGACCCGCGCGGTGACGAGCACCGCGACCTCGTTCCTCGCCCACTCATCCTGCGTCGGGCTGCCGGAAGGCTCGCCGGGCGTGTAGCCCCCTTCCGGCGCCTGGGTCGGGGCCGTCGCGTCGGGCGTTCCCGGCGCCTGTCGCGCGGCCTCCCCGATGTCCTTGCTCTCGTAGGCCCGGGCGGCAGTCGCCGTCCCGAGCAGCGCGGCGCACAGCGCCGCCATCGCCAGACTCTTCATGCGCAGATCCTCCGGACCACCTCGAACAGCACTTCGCAACCCAGGCCCACGTTGGCCACGCTCACCCGCTCGTCGTGGCCGTGGATCCCCGTGAGCTCATCGGCGGCGAGAAGGAACGGGATGAATCCGTAGCTCGAAATACCGCGGTCGCGGTACTGGCGGCAGTCGGTGAAGCCGGGGCAAATCTGGGGGAGCACGCCGCTTCCCGGTCCACGATCGCGCACCACGCGCTCGATCACGTCGAAGAGGTCCGACTCGAGTGGCGTGGGAACCGGATCGCAGCCGTAGATCTTCTCGAGGACGACCTCCGGGTCGGCGATGCGCGCCTGGAGATCCTTGACGAACCCCTCCACCGTGCGCCCCGGAAGGAGACGGCAATCGAGCGTCGCCTCCGCCTCGGAGGGGACCACGTTCACCTTGTAGCCCGCCCGGAGCGTGGTGAGCGAGATCGTGTCCCGCGTCATCGCGCGGAGGAAGGGATTCATCGCGGCCATGCCGCGGATGATCTCGTCGTCCCGGATGAGCGGGATCAGGCCCGCCGCCGCCGCGCGATCGAGGAACCCGCGGACCTCCGGGAGCACGCGGAACTCCGTCTCCCAGCCGAGCGCACGATCGAGCGCGCGGGTGAGGCGGGCGGGCGCGGCGTCGGCGCCCGGCACCGAGCCGTGGCCCGGCGTGCCGCGCGTGCGAAGCCGGAGCCACAGGGGCCCCTTCTCCGAGGGCGCGACGCCGAAGAGGCGCGCCGGCTGCCCCATGAACTCGCACAGGCCGTAGGCCCCCTCGTTCAGGACGTATTCGACATCCAGAAGATCGGGGCGGTGCTCCGCGATCCACTCCATCCCGTAGGCGCCGGCCTCCTCCTCGTCGGCGACCGCGAGGAGGATCACGTCGCGGCGCAGGGGCACACGATGGCGCTTGAGCAGGAGCACCGTCATCAGCTCCAGCACGCCCATCCCCTTCATGTCCAGCGCGCCGCGCCCCCAGAGAACGCCGTCGACCACCTTCCCGGAAAAGGGATCCTCGCGCCAGTGCTCGCGCTCGGCGGGAACGACATCGGAGTGCGAGAGCAGGACGAGTGGCTTCCCCGCGCCACCCGAGCCCGCAAGCCGGGCCGCGAGGCTCACGCGCCCCGGCGCACTCTCGATCCGCTCGGCCTTGATTCCCTCGCGCTCGAGGATGTCGGCCAGAAAATCGGCGGCGGGCTCCTCGGCGCCGGGGGGATTGGTCGTGTCGATGCGCAGGTAGGCCGAAAGGATCTCCGTGGCCTCCCTGCGCACCTCGTCCCAGTCGATGCGAAGCGTCATTTCGTCTCCCCGCACAGCGGCGACCCGGCGCCCACTCTAGACGGAGCCCGCGCCCGAGGGCAAGCGGGACCTGCGGGGCTTCCCCGCAGATGAGGCTCCGTCTCCCCTTCCCGGGACAAGTCTTCGAGGGCCAAGGAGTTTTGATTGCCTCCGGGCGCGCGGCGGCGGTATGCTGGGCGCCATGCTGCGCGCCGCGACGACGATCCTTGCATGGACGGCCGCCCTCCTGCTCCTGCTCGCCCTCTACGAGGTCCTTCGCGCGCTGACCATCCGCGGCTTCCAGGGGCGGCTCCGTCGATCCGTGGATCGGGCGATCCGCGAGAAGGGCGTCCGGCTCGACCGCTACAAGTTCACCCAGAAGTTCCTCATCCGGGACGAGATCGTCAACGACGTGGAGGTGAACAAGGCGATCCTCGATCGCGCAGCGGCGACATCGCGCCGGGTGGACGACGTGCGGGAGGAGGTCGAGGGATACATCGACGAGATCGTCCCGGTCTTCAGCCTCGTTTCCTACTACCAGCTCGGCGCCCAGATCGCCCGGATCTTCATGAACTGGCTCTACGAGGTCGTGGTCCCTCCCCTCGGTGACAGGCGGGGGAACCCGGTGGCGTCCGACGCCGCCGTCGTCTACGTGGCCAACCATCGCTCCAACGCCGACTACGTCGCGATCGCGTACACGCTGATCGACGAGATCTCGCTTTCCTACGCCACGGGCGAGTGGGCGCGGGTCTGGCCGCTCGAGTCGCTCTTCAAGTCCTTCGGAGCCTACTTCGTCCGCCGCGGCTTCCCCGATCCCCTCTACCACCTCGTCCTCGAGAAGTACGTCCAGCTCATCACGCGACACGGCGTCACGCAGGGGATCTTCCTCGAGGGGGCCCTCTCGCGTGACGGCCTCCTGCGGCCGCCCAAGATCGGGATCCTCGATTCCCTCCTCAAGATGAAGGCCGACCCGTCCATGACGCGCGACCTCCTCTTCGTGCCCGTGGGGATCAACTACGACCGCGTCCTCGAGGACGAGGTGCTCCTGCGGGAGAGCGAGGCGGGGCAGGAACGATCGGGCTTCAGGGCGCACCTGCGGAGCCTCCTGCGGTTGGTGATCGGCGCGCCCTGGATGCTCGTCCTGAACCTGTGGCGGCGCTGGCGCGGGTACCGGCGGCGCTACGGATACGCGGGCGTCTCCTTCGGCGAGCCTGTCTCCACGGACGCGTGGCTGCGGACGCAGCCGGAAGATATCTTCACCCTCCCCCGCGAGGAGCGCCGCAAGCGCGTGAAGCAGTTCGCCGATCTGCTCATGGAGAGAATCGCCGACGTGATTCCCGTGACCCCCGTGCCTCTCGTGGCCCGGCTGCTCGTCGATGGGCCCGAGGCGGTCGTCGATCATACCGATCTCCTCCAGGCCCTGGTATCGGCCCGGCGGCGCCTGCTCGACGCGGGCGCGCCCGTCGTCATGGGAGAGGATTTCGCCGGCGCCCGGGCGGGCCGCGCGCGGCTCGATTCGGAGCGCGACGCGCGGATGGCGAACCTCGTCTCCTTCGAGGAAACTTTCCTCGACATCGACGAGGCCCGGGAGACGCTGCGAATCGCCCTGGGGATCCTCGGCCGCCGCGGGATCATCCGGCTCGACGGCGACCGCATCACGGTCGATCCCGCGCGGCGAAGTCTGCTCAAGTACTACGCCCACAGCGTCGATCACTATTTCGAGCCCCGGGCGCCGGCCGCGCGTCGCACCGGGGAGGACTGATCCTTGCGCCCTTCTTCAGCCATCCTGATCGCCCTCCTGATCGTCCCCAGGGCCGCCGCCTCGCCGGCCCGCGCCTCCGTCGACGCGCGGTGCCACGCGCAGGAGGAGCCGCTCAAGCTCGGCGATCCGCGCCCCTCCTGTTCGGCCGGCACGCGTTCGACCGGGACGCTCTTTCACGGCGCCCGCCTTCCGGACACCGGCTGCGGCTATCGCCGGATCTTCCCCCACCGCTCCCAGGCCTTCGGGTCCGATGAGCTGGTGCGTGGAATCCTGCGCGCGGCGCGGGAGATGGACCAACAGGACTTCACGCACAACCTCCCCGGCGGCGTGCATCCCTCGATGGGCGTGGGAAATCTCGGGCCGCCGAGAGGACACGAGATGGAGGAGGACCCCTACCTCGGCAAGCGATTCTCGATGTCACACGCATCGGGTCGCGCGGCGGACATCGCGTTCTTCATCGTCGACCGGAGCGGCCACTCGGTGAGCCCCAACGAGACCGCGATCGGCTATGGGATGGACGGGCTCAACACGAGCGGCTGGCGGCGGATCTACATGCGGGGCGGCGCGGCGCCCAATCTTCCCGAGCGCTGCCGGGAGGGAAAGCGCTACGACGGGATCACCGAGTGGAAGTGCTTCGTGCCGGCCGGGGCCTACCGGCTCGACGACGAGCGCAATTGGGCGCTCGTGCGCGCGCTGCTGCTCGATCCGGAAATCGGCGTGATCGATCCCCGCACGGATCGCGTTCGCCCCCGCGATCGGGGGATCCGGCGGATCCTCATCTCCAACGGGATCCGGGAGCGGCTGATCCGCGAGGCGCGCCGGGAGCGAGAGCCCGGGCGGTTCGTGGCGCTCGCCGGGGCCGTCATGACGCAGCCCGGGAACGCGCCGCCCCACGACGACCACATGCACGTCGATCTCAACTGCGACATGAGGGACATACGGGGATGCGGGTGCCGGAACGCCGGGATCCCGCCGCGGCCCTTCGTGGGGCAGGTCCTGCGGGTTCCACTCTCGCCGCGGCTGCGGGCGTCAGATCGATCCGGACAGTACGCGCGCAACCTGGTTCGCAACGGCGCGGGAGAAGAGCAATGAGACGTGGCCGAGGAACTCGACGCGGATGTTCTCCGCGGCGGGACCGGGGAGGATCGGGCTCTCCGTCGGGATGATCACATTGTCGAAGTTGGACCAGATCGACACGAGCCGCGCGCCCGGAGGCAACGCCCCGGGCGCGTCGATCTTGGCGCGCAGGTCGGCCAGCACCGGAGATCCAGGGCGGAGCTGGCGGACGAGGGGGCTGCGGGAGAAGCCGGCCATTCCCGTCCCGTGGAAGGGGGCGCCGAGGGCGACGCAGGTTCCGAAGAGGCGGTCCCCTCCGCCGCGCACCAGCGTGTGGAAGATCACGACGGCCCCGAGCGAGTGGCCTACCGCGTCGACCCGATCCGCGCCGGTCGCCGCGCGGATCTGCTCCACCCGCTCGATCACCTGGTCGGAAAGCGTGGAGACGTGGCCGCGACGGAAGTCGAGATCCAGCAGGTGCACGCTCGAAAAACCCGCCTTCCGCAGCCTCCGGCGGAGGAGGAGGAGCGCGCCGCCGTTCACGTACATCCCGTGCACGAGGAGGACGGGGCGGCGCGGCGCATCCCCGCCGCCCCGCGGCACCACCTTCCACGCGCGGCGGTCGTCGGGCAGGAGGAGGCGCGTCGGGTAGAGGAGGAGCACGAGGAGGCTGGAGGTGATTTCGAAGAGGACCCCGTCGATGGCGCGCAGCGCGATCATCCACCCCGGACCCGCCTGCTCGAAGTGCGGGAACCCGCCCTGGGCCGACTCGTAGGCGAAGACGATATAGGTGGCCGTCACGTAGGCGGCGCGGGCCAGGACGAGCGCGGCCAGTGCGGCAAGGATCCAGATCATGCCGCCATGCTATCCGCGCGGGGCGGATCTTGCCAACCCCGGGGGATCCCATCCCTGGGCGAGGGTCGCGACATTTTTACAGTCAGCCCCCGTTACGCGGGGGACTTCCGGTTCAGAGTCGGCCCCCGCTACGTGGGGGACTCCGGATCAGAGTCGGCCCCCGCTACGCGGGGGACCTCCGGATCAGAGTCGGCCCCCGCTACGCGGGGGACTCCGGATCAGAGTCGGCCCCCGCTACGCGGGGGACTCCGGATCAGAGTCGGCCCCCGCTACGCGGGGGACTCCGGATCA
>JBGPLH010000090.1:0-10546 GCA_041486365.1 Thermodesulfobacteriota bacterium
CCAGCCGCCCATCCGCCGCCGTCCCTGACGAAGGCGAAGGCGCGAACACCCCGCGCCGGTCCGATCGACTGCCGCTGCCAGTTCTCGCCGCCGTCCCGCGAGACGAGGATCGTCTGCGGCCCCACGGCCCATCCGTTGGACGCGTCGGGGAAGGCTAGTCCCCTGACCACGTCCGCCGGGAGCGATCGCTCCCGCCACGCGTTGCCGCCATCGGCGGTCACGTAAACGACAGCGCCCCCCGCCGCCCGCTCCCCGAGCGCCCAGCCGTGATCGGCGTCCGCGAAGACGAGGCGCGTGAAGCGCGCGTCTTTCCCCAGGGCAACCGCCTGCCACCGCGCGCCGCTATTGCGGGACCGGAGCAACGTCCCCTCCCGTGTCAGCGCGTAGAGATGATCCGCGTCCGGCGCTGCCACGTCCACGATGTCTCCGATGAGTTCCTCCACCGCCACCGGCTCCTGCCGGAAGGTGAGGCCGCCGTCGCCGGATCCGAGGAGCGCCGTCTCGCCGCCCAGGAGGACCCGCCTGTCACCGGCGAAAGCGGCGCCGCGGAGCGAGGCCTCCGAACCACCCGCGCGGGCGATCCAGGTCGCCCCGCCGTCCTCCGTGGCAAGAATCGTTCCGCCGTCGCCCGCCGCGATCCCGCGAAGCGGATCGCGCATCGCGAGCGCGTGCAGGTCCCGGCGTGTGCGGCCCGCCTGGATCCGCCAGGGCGAATTCCAGGGCTTCCCGCCGAGCGGCGAAGCGATGACCGTCCCCTTCGCGCCCACCGCCCACACCCGCGTCTCGCCGCTCGCCGCGCGCACCGCCCGCACACGGGAGAGTGGCACGCTCGCGCGCCGCGGCGCCTCGTGCCAGGAGGCGCCCCCGTCGTCGGTGACGAGCACCTCCCCGGAGGCCCCTACCGCCCAGCCGCTACGCGCGTCGAGGAAGTGGACGTCGGAGAGGTCGAAGCTCCGCGCCTCGACCTGGACCTTCCACGTGCGCCCGCCATCGGTGGTGGCCCGGAGGTTTCCCTGCGCGTCGATGGCGAAACCGTGGGCGCCGCTCTGCATCGCGATGGCCACGAGCTCCTGCGGGGATCCCCGCCGGGCAACGTACACGCGCTTCCATCCGCGCCCCAGGCTTTGGGTCCGCCAGATGGCCTGGCGATCCCCGGAGAGCGTCTCGACGATCCCGTTGTAGCGATCGACGAACTGGATCCGGACGATCCGCCCGGCGTGTGCGGCCGCCCCCGCTGCTTCACCGGAGGCACCTTCCTCCGCGCCTCCGCGCGAGGAGCTTCCCCCGAGATCGCCCGTCGGGTCCCAGGTCTTCCCGCCGTCCTCCGTCCCGTAGATCGTCCGTCCGTCGCAGGCGTAGCCGCGGCGGCCGCTGACGAAGGTCCACAGATCGAACGCGCGGCCACCCGTCCAGTGGACTCCGCCGTCCTCCGTGCGCAGCAACGCGCCCTTCCCTCCGGTGTAGAGCGCATTCGGGCTGAGCATCTGCAGGTCGGTGAGATCGCCTCTCCCCTCCGGGTTCTGATCCTCCCAGGTCTCGCCCGCGTCCCGCGTGTGGAGGAGGAGGCCCCCGTCGCCCGCAACCCATCCCTCCCGCGCGCTCGCGAAAGCGATGCGCCGCGGCGTCGAGCGGCGGCGGAGGTCGAGCGTCTTCCACGTCGTCCCGCCGTCGTCGCTGCGGACCACCCGCCCCTCTCTCGTCAGGGCGAATCCGTGATCCGGATCCGTCCAGACGAGCTGCGCGAAGTCCTCCGCGTCCACCCCGACGAGCGGCTCCCAGGTGTCCCCCGCGTCGCGCGTCCGGTACAGGCCGCCGGATCCGCCGCTGACCCACGCGTGCGCGCGATCGACGGCCCAGATGCCGGTCAGGTCATCGTCGATTCCCGTGGCCGCGGGCCGCCAGGCGTCCCGGGGCATGCGCTTCGTGTAGCCCTTCTCGAAGGGGCGCTTGCCGTGGATGACGGGTCTTCGATCGTCGCCACCGAAGAAGGGGAAGGCGCCCGCGGGAGCGGCCGCGAATAGCAACGCCCCCGACCCGAACAGGGCGAGGGCGAGCCTGTATTGGCCATTCCGGCGGCGCGGAGCGCGCCCGGGGAAGCCGTTCAAGAGGGTCTCAGACCGGGATCACGCCGTGCTTCTTGCGCGGACGGTAGACTTCTTTTTTTTCGGAGAACTCCAGCGCGTGGGCGATCCGCTTGCGCGTCTCCCGCGGATCGATCACGTCGTCGAGGAACGCGGCGCCCGCGGAGAGGTAGGGATTGATCATGCCGCGGATCTGCTGGACCATCGCCTGCTTGGTGGCGTCGTCGGCGCCGGCCATCTCGCGCCGCGCGAGGATGTTCACCATGCCCTCGGGGCCCATCACGCTGATCTCGGCGGTGGGCCAGGCCAGCAGCAGATCCGGCTCGTAGGCAGCGCCGCACATCACGTAGTAGCCCGCGCCGTAGGCCTTACGGATCACCACGGTGCACTTCGGGACCGTCGCGGAGGCCACCATGTGGAGCATCTTCGCCCCGTGCCGGATGATCCCCTCGCGCTCCACCTTCGAGCCCACCATGAAGCCGGGCACGTCCATCAGGAACACGAGCGGGATGTTGAAGGCGTCGCACAGCGACACGAAGCGCGCGGCTTTGTCCGCCGAGTTCACGTCGACGATGCCGGCCATGTGGTTCGGCTGGTTCGCCACGATCCCGACGGCGCGCCCTCCGATCCGCGCGAGGCAGGTGATCATCGTCCGGGCCCACCTCGGCTTGATGTCGAAGTACTTCCCGTTGTCGACGATCCGCTCGATCACCTTGTACATGTTGTACGGCTTGCGGGGGTTGTCGGGGACGATCTCCAGCAGCGCGTCGTCCATCCGGTCGATCGGGTCGTTGCACTCCACAATGGGCGGCCGGTCGTCGCAGCTCGACGGGAAGTAGGAGAGGTACTCCCGGATCGCCGCGAGGCACTCCTCATCGTTGGCCACCTCGAGATCGGCGACGCCGCTCACCTCGGTGTGGATCTTCGATCCACCGAGCTCTTCCTCGGAAATTACCTCGCCCGTGACGGCCTTCACGAGCGGCGGGCCCGCGAGCGCCATGCTGCTGGTCCCCTTCACCATGGGCACGAAGTCGGCCAGCCCGGGGATGTAGGCCGTGCCCGCGGCGCCGGGGCCCACCATCGCGCAGACCTGCGGGATCACGCCCGACATGATCACCTGCTCGAAAAAGAGCGCGCCCGTGGCCGCGAAACCCGCCGCGAAGCCGCTCGTTTCGTGTATCCGCGCGCCGGCCGAATCGATCAGCCACACGATCGGGATCCGCTCCCGCAGCGCCAGCTCCCGCAGGCGGGACATCTTCGTCTCGTTCACCTGCCCGATGGAGCCGCCGAGCACCGTGAAATCATAGGCGCCCGCCGCAACCCACCGTCCGTCGATCTTCCCCATGCCGGTGACCACGCCGTCCGCGGGGGTCTTCTTGCCGGCCATCTGGGGGCTCGTCGACTGGTGCGTCGCGTGGATCCCGAACTCCTGGAAGGTCCCCTTGTCGAAGAGCAGATCGACCCGCTCGCGGCAGGTGAGCTTTCCCCGCTCGTGCTGCCTGCTCACCTTGTCCGCACCGCCCATCTGCATCGCGTCATCGCGGCGCTTCCGGAGATCTTCCACCATGTCCTTCAGGCTCATCACGCTTTCCCTCCGCCGCTGTCGGGCCGCGCTGCGCGCGGCACCTCCGGGCGCCGCTTCTGCAGGTCCTCGACCATGTCCTTGAGGCTCATCACACTTTCCCTCCGCCGCTGTCGGGCCGAGCATTCTCAGGGTCGGCCCCCGCATCGCGGGGGACCTTCGGCGTGTCTCGTTAATCGTTCATCGTCGCGGGGGCGCGGCCTACCGGCCCTTCCAGACGGGCTCGCGCTTCTCGAGGAACGCCGCAATCCCCTCCGCGACGTCCTCCGTGAGCACGTTGAGCGTGAGCTGGGACTTCAAGTACTCGAGCGCCTCGTCGAAGCCCATCTCGTCCATCGTGTAGAAGGCGTCCTTCCCGAGCTTCAGGATGGCGGGGGAGAGCGAGGCGAGCTTGCGGGCCATGGCGTCCACCGCCTCCCCGAACCGCGCCTTGGGCGCCACCTGGTTCGCGATCCCGATGCGGTGGGCCTCGGCGGCGTCGATTCGCTCGCCCGTGAGGATCATCTCGAGCGTCTTCTTCCGTCCCACGTTCCGCGCGATCGTCGCCATGATGATCATCGGGAAGAGACCGCGCTTGATCTCAGGCGTTCCGAATTGGGCGTCTTCGGCCGCGATCACGAGGTCACAGGCCAGCGCGAGCCCGAAGCCGCCCGCCAGACAGTAGCCCTGCACGGCGGCGATGATGGGCTTGCCGAGCCCGTTCATCACCCGGAACAGATCGGTGAAGGCCCCACGGGCGTCGTGTTTCTCGAGGAAGGACTGGTCCTGCTGGAACATGCCGCTGCCGCCGAGATCGGCGCCGGCCGAGAAGGCGCGGTCGCCGGCGCCGGTGAGCACGATCACCCGGACCTCCCCATCGGCCTTCGCCTTGCGGAACGAGTCGAGCAGCCCGGCATTCACCTCCGGGGAGAGCGCGTTGCGCGCCTCGGGACGGTTGATCGTGACTCGGGCGATGTGATCCTTCACCTCGTACAGGACGACGTCGGACACGTTCGTTCTCCGGGAGGGACGTTGGGCGGGAGCGCGCTCAGAGGTTCATCAGCTTGGAGATGATCTCCTTCATCACTTCCGAGGTGCCGCCGCCGATGGTGATCAAGCGCGCATCCCGGTAGGCGCGGCTCACGTCGTACTCGTCCATGTAGCCGTAGCCGCCGTGGAGCTGGACGCAGTGATGGGCCACTTCGATCGCCAGCTCGCCGCAGAAGATCTTCGCCATGGAGATCTCCTTCACGCAGTTGATCCCCCGGTCGACCAGGTCGGCGCAGTGGTAGTTGAGCTGGCGTCCCGCCTCGATCTTCGTGGCCATGTCCACGATCTTGTGGCGGTTCACCTGGAACTTCGCGATGGGCCGGCCGAATGCCTCGCGCTGCCGGCAGTACTCGATCGTCTTCTCGAGGATCAGGTCCGCACCGGCCAGGGCCGAGATCGAGCCGATCAGGCGCTCGCCCTGGAAGTTTTCCATGATGTAGTAGAAGCCCATGCCCTCCTCGCCGAGAAGGTAGCGCTTGGGCACGCGCATGCTGTCGAAGTGGAGCTCGGCGGTGTCGCTCGAGTGATTCCCCATCTTCTTGAGCTTGCGGGAGACGTGGAACCCGGGCGTGCTGGTGGGCACGAGGAAGACGCTCACGCCGTGGTATCCCTCCTCGGGCTTCGTCTTCACGGCGAGCGTCACGAAATCGGCGCGGGTGCCGTTCGTGATGAAGGTCTTCGATCCGTTGATGACGTAATCGTCGCCGTCGCGCTTGGCGGTCGTGCGGATGTTCGCGACGTCGCTCCCCGCGTTGGGCTCCGTCACGCCGAGCGCGGCGATCTTCTCCCCCTTGATCGCCGGCACGAGGAACTCCTCCTTCTGCTCCTTCGTGCCATGCGTGTTGATGATCGGCGTGGCCATGTCGCTCTGAACCATCATGGCCATGGCCAGGCCCGACATCCGGCACCGGGGCAGCTCCTCCGCGTAGACGACGGTGTACCAGTAGTCCAGCGCCGATCCCCCGACGTCCTCCGGGTAGCGGATCCCCAGGAAGCCCAGCTCGCCGAAGCGGTTGAAGACCTCGCGGGGAAAGATCTCCTCCCGCTCCCACTCCTCCGCGTGCGGCGCCAGCTCCTTCTCGCAGAAATCCCGGATCGTCTTCCGGAAGATCTCGTGGCTCTCGGTGAACTTCGCGCTCATCGTGTCCTCGTCGGGCCGGGGACGTCCGTCAAGGGGGCGGCTCGGCCGGTGATCGTGACTCGCACCCTGCGAGCCGCGCGGGACGGGGAAGCTATCAAGGAAGCCCCGGAGGGGGCGCCAGACGCTTCGACCAGCAAACCCTACCTGCGATTGACAAGTGAGTCAATAGCCGTGAACGCCCCCGAAGGCGCGCGGACATCGTTCATCGCCCTCCCCCCCCGGAGCGCCCAACCTTTCGAAACCCCCGGAGAAAGCCGTCACGCCGGTGCGTTGCCTGCCGATAACAGGAGTGAAGTCGTGCGGGCCCCGGTCCCGGCCCGGCGCGCGGGAGAAGTGGTGTCCTCACCGCAGGAGCGCATCGCGAAGGCCAAAGTCCCAGCGCGGATTCTCGTCGTCGACGACGACGAGCTCAACCACCGGCTCCTCGAGGATTGCCTGGAGCCGCTGGGCTACCGGCTGCTGCACGCCCGCGATGGCGAGGAAGCGCTCGCGCTGGCGGCCGAGGCGAGGCCGGACATCGTCCTGCTGGACATCGTCATGCCCGGGATGGACGGCTACGAGGTGTGCCGCCGCCTCAAGGCCGCCCAGCGAGAGCAGTTCCTTCCGGTGATCTTCTTCACCCAGTGCGACGACACGCGGAGCAAGGTGCTCGGGCTCCGGGCCGGCGCCGACGACTACGTCACCAAGCCGTTCGTGCCGGAGGAGCTGGTCACGCGGATCGAATCGATGCGCCGCTTCCAGCGCCTGGAGCAGCGCCTCGAGGCGGAAAAGCGCCGGGCCGAGCGGGAGAAGGAGAAGACGGAGCGGGTGATCGCGAGCATGCGCGACGCCGTGATCACCGTGAGCCCCGAGGGAACCGTGGGCCTCAACCCTTCCGCCGCCATGACGCTGGCGCCCTTTCTCGGGGACGGCGAATGCCATTACGCCGACCTCTGCCGGATCCTGACGATGGACCCGCTCGACGCCGGCGAGGAGGAGGGCGACGGGCCGCGGGTGCGGGAGATCACGCTCGGGGAGGATATCTACGGAGCGATCGCGAGCGCGTTCCCCACCTCCGACGAGCCCGAGAAGGGCCTGGGCGCGGTGGTGGTGCTGCGCAACGTGACGAAGGAGAAGGAGCTCGATCGCATGAAGAGCGAGTTCATCTCCTTCGTGTCCCACGAGCTGCGCACGCCGCTCACCAGCGTGAAGAATTCCCTCGCGCTGCTGCTTTCGGGCAAGACGGGCGCGCTCCCTCCCGACGCCGAGAAGTTCCTTCTGATCGCCGGGCGCAACGCCACCCGGCTGGGAACCCTGATCGACGACATCCTGGATCTCTCGCGAATCGACGCGGGCAAGATGGACCTGAAGCTTACCTGCTGCGCCGTGGGCGGCCCCATCGAATCCTCGCTGGGCTGCCTGGCAAGCCAGGCCGAGACCAGGCGGCTCACGATCACGCGGGACGTGCCGGGCGATCTCCCGCCGGTCCACCTTGACGTCGACAAGATCGAGCAGGTCGTGACCAATCTCGTGGGCAATGCCATCAAGTTCACGCGGGAGGGCGGGACGATCAGCGTGCGTGCCCGGACGGTCGAGGCGCTGCCGCCTCACGCGCCGGGGCCGCCGGTCCCCGTGAAGCGCTACGTCGAGGTCAGCGTCGAGGACAACGGGATCGGGATCCCGCTCGACATGCTCGAGAAGATCTTCGACCGCTTTCACCAGGTGCGGCAGGGCGCAGGCAAGGGAGGGTCGGGGCTCGGGCTGTCGATCGTTCGGAGCCTGCTCGCGGCCCACGGCGGCGTGATCTGGGCGGAGAGCAAGGTGGGCCGCTGGAGCCGTTTCACGTTCGCGCTGCCCGTGTTCGGGGAGGAGGGCCTGTACCGGTTCAGGCTCAACTCGGCGCTGGATCGGGCGCGGCACTCACACGAGATGGTGAGCCTGATCAACGTGCGCCTGGAAGGGGGAATCCCGTCCCGCGCAGGCGAAGGCGGGCCGGCGATGGAACAGGCCTGGGCCGTCGTGCTGGCGACCGTTGGGAAGATGCTCTTCAAGTCCGGCGATATCCCGCTTCCGCTGCGGGCCCAGTGGGAGCTGCGCGTGCTGTTGCCGGATACGGCGAAGAAGGACGCCCTGGTGGTCCTGCATCGTCTGAGCATCGGCCTGAGGTCCGCCTTCGAAGGGCTGGACGGGTCGCGTCCGGAGCCGGCCTACGGGGTCAGCACCTACCCGGAGGACGGCATCTCCGCGCCCGAGCTGGAAAACCATCTCTCGGGAATCACGAAGCGCATCCGCATGAGCGAGGAGGGGGCGCCGAACGGGGAATTCGATCCGTTCTCGCCGCTGTAAGGCGGGGCCCGCGCCTTGGGCGGCCTCCGCAGGCGCATCCGGCCGCCGCGCGAGCGGGCACGGCCGGACGATGGCGCGTCTCGGCGCGCAGGAGTCGTGCATGGAACCCAAGAAGATCGTGATCGTGGACGACGAGCCCGATGTGCTCGAATCGATCGCCTTCGCTCTCGAGGCGGAGGGATACAAGGTGATCCGGGCCGCGGACGGTTACCAGGGATTCGGCGCCGTGCGCATGGAGGAGCCCGACCTCGTGATCCTGGATGTGATGCTGCCGGGGAAGAACGGCTACGAGGTGGCCCGCATGCTCCGGGAGGACGAGCGCAAGGGCGTTTTCCGCGGCTGCCCGATCCTCATCCTCACGGCGCGCAAGGTCGACTCGGCCAAGCGGCAGGAGTTCCTCGAGACCTGGTCGGGCGCGGACCTGCACCTGTACAAACCCTTCGAGCTGAATGCCCTGACGGAAGCCGTACGAACGCTGATCGACGGCTGAGCCGCGGGCGGGGCGTCCTTGTCCCGCCCGCGACCGCCTGCTAGGGTCTGCCGCATGCGGATCACGATCCTCGGCAGCGGCACCTCCATGGGTGTGCCGGTCATCGGCTGCTCATGTCAGGTCTGCAGTTCCACCGACCCCCGCAACCACCGCCTCCGGGCCTCCGTCCTGGTCGAGCACGGGGGAGGCACCCTCGTCATCGACACCGGACCCGAGTTCCGGATCCAGATGCTCCGCGCCAACGTGCGGCGCCTGGACGCCGTGCTCTACACCCACGCCCATGCCGATCACATGCACGGGCTGGACGACCTGCGGGCGTTCAACTTCCTGCAGGACGGCGCGATGCCCATCTACGCGGTGAAGGACACGATGAAGCGCCTGCGCGCGTCCTTCCCCTACGTCTTCGAGAGCGGTCACGCGAGCACGGTGCCGCAGCTCGAGCTGATCGAGGTGGACAGGCCCTTCGAGGTGATCGGGCTCCAGGCCACGCCTCTCGAGGTGGAGCACGGCCCGCGCGCGCGCACGACGGCGTTCCTCTTCGAGGAGCGGCGCAAGGGGTCCACGCGCCGATTCGCCTACGTGGTCGACGTTTCGCGGATCCCGGAGGAGGTGATGAAGGCGATCGCGCAGGTCGATCTCCTGGTCATCGACGCCCTCCGCCACGAGCCTCACCCGACGCACTTCACCGTGTCGGACGCGCTGGCCGCCATCGCCGCCGCGCGGCCGAAGCGCGCGCTGCTCACGCACATCTCCCACGGGATCGATCACGCCACGCTCGAGAGCGAACTCCCGGCCGGCGTGCAACCGGCCTACGACGGCCTCGTGCAGATGGTCTGAGCCCGCCGCGCGAAGAGACCGCCCCAATCCCCCGACCATTCCCAGGCCTCGACCCGGAAGCCCTTCCCCTCGATGAGCGCGCGGATCGCGCCTTCCTCCTCGCGCAGGAACCCGGTGACGATCAGCACGCCACCCGGGGCCACCCGCGCGGGAAGCGACGGCATCACCCGGGCAAGCTCCGAGGACAGGAGGTTCGCCACCGCGACCTCGAAGGTCCCCGCCGCCTCCGCCGCGCTTCCCCGCAGGACCCGCACCCGATCGACCGCGCCGTTTCGCCGGACGCTCTCCAGGGCGTTCTCCACCGCCGCGGGATCCGTATCGACCGCGACCACCTCCCGGGCGCCCCAGCGGGCCGAGGCGATGGCGAGGATGCCCGTCCCCGTGCCCACGTCGAGCACGCGCGCCCCCGCGCTCACGCCGCGCAGGAACCGCAGGGCAAGCCATGTGGTGGCGTGGCTCCCGACGCCGAAGGCCATCTTCGGGTCGATCACGATGACCTCCTCGCCGGGGGCGGGGTCGTAGGCGATCCAGGACGGGCGGATGACGAGGCCGGGGAACGGACGCTCCGTCGTGAAGTGGCGGCGCCATACGGCCTCCCAGTCCTCCTCGGGAACGGTCTCCGGCTGCGCGATCCCCGGAGGCGCCGCATGAAGCCGCGACGCCGCCCCCGCCAGGCGCGCGCGCAGCTCGTCCGCCAGGCCGGGCGGCGGCGTCTCCCAGTAGGCCAGGATCCGGATCGCCTCCTCCTCCACCCGCGATTCCCATCCCGCGCATTCGAGATCCTGGAGGATCGCCGCGGCCGCGTCCTCGAGGACTGTCGCCACGCGCAGATTGATGACACACCAGCCGCTCACGGGCGTCTCCTTATCTTCCGCGGCGACTCTCTTCCCCGGCGCGAAGGCGCCCCGGTTGTAGCCTTCGGCGCGCCGAACCGCAAAAGCGCGCAAACCGCATCGCGGGTTTATTGAGGGGCCGGTCATCCCCTGCTATGCTGCCTTGGACTTCGCGCGCTCCGCGTTCCGCCGGGACGCCCGCCGCGATCGGGAGCCTCCGGCCCGCCC
>JBGPLH010000091.1:0-10477 GCA_041486365.1 Thermodesulfobacteriota bacterium
ATCCAGATACGCGGGCCGGCAGCCGGGGTGACCGAGGCTGTTGATCGCCAGCCGGGCGTCGGTCACGCCCACGCCGGAGAGCAGCGCGTCGAGGCAGGAGAGGATCTCGGCGTCGGCGTCGGGGGAAGCGTCGCCGAGCATCTCCAGGCCCGCCTGGAAGAACTGCCGGTATCGCCCCTTCTGCGGCCGCTCGTAGCGGAACATCGGCCCCGTGTAGAAGAGCTTGGTGACCGGATGCTCCTGGTCGAGGTGGTGCTCCACGTAGGCGCGCACGACGGAGGCGGTCCCCTCCGGGCGGAGCGTGACCGAGTCGCCATGGAGATCCTGGAAGGTGTACATCTGCTTCTCCACGATCTCCGTGGCCTCGCCGATCGTCCGCGAGAAGAGGTCCGTGCGCTCGAGGATAGGGGGCACGATCTCCCGGAAGCCCCAGGCCCGGAAGACCTCCCGCGACTTTCCCTCCACCCACCGGAAGACCCGCGCTTCCTCGGGCAGCATGTCGCGGAAGCCCTTGACCGTCTTCACCGTCATCTTGCTTCCAGTCGACGCGAGGGAGGCGCGGACCCGGGATCCGGGTGGCGTGGGTTCGGTTGCTCGACGCGGAGCGGCAACGGGCGCAGGCGCGATGGATCGAAGGCGACGCCGGCGATCCGTAACGATCGGAAAAACCCTATGCAAATCGTCAACCTAACAGAGCGGTCGGGGGCTGTCAACGCAACGTTTGCAAGGGTCGTCGGGCGCTGGGCGGGGACGGATCAGGACGCGGAGAAGACGCGATCGCGCTCCACCTTCGCGCGGTACATCGCGAGGTCGGCCGCCTCGATCAGCGCGCGCGGCAGGAGGCCGTGGGCGGGAAAGGTCGAGACGCCTATCGAGCAGGTGAGGCGGATCGACAGGCCATCGGCCTCCTGGAAGACGTGCTCGGCCACGGTGGCGCGAATCCGCTCGGCCACGTGCAGAGCCCCCGCGTGGGAGGTCTCGACGAGGATGACCGTGAACTCGTCGCCGCCGTAGCGCACGGCCGAGTCGACCTGGCGGATCTTCCGGTCGATGAGGTGCGCGGTCTCCACCAGCACGGCGCTCCCCACGAGATGGTTGTGCCGGTCGTTCACATCCTTGAACCGATCCAGGTCGAGGAAGAGCACCGAGAGCTCGTGCCCGTAACGGGAGGAGCGGGAGATCTCCTGCTCCAGCGTCGTGTAGAGGTAGCGCGTGTTGTACAGGCCCGTCAGCGGATCGAGGTACGCGCGCTCCTCCGCCGCGGCATAGAGCGCGCCGTTCTGGAACGCGATCCCCGACTGTGCGGCCAGGAACGCGGCCCGGTCGAGCACGCCCGGCCCGAAGGCCGACGCGGTCCGGGGTCGCAGGAGCAGCACGGCCCCCGCATTGCGCGACCCGCCCGGGTCGGCCTTGGAGCGCGAGAGCCTCGGCACGGGGACGAGCAGGATCCGGGGGGGGCCGTCCTGCCGCTCCTTGAGCGCCCCGGCCACGCTGTCGCGGAGCTCCGGATCGGTCGCCTCGTCCAGGGGTGTGACCTGCCCGGCCAGCCTTCCCTCGAGGAGCGGGATCAGCACCTGCGCGACACGCCCGGCCTCCTCTTCGCTGAGCCCCCGCAGCGCGCGCACGCCGAAGCCGCCCCGCTCCGGGTCGGTGAACACGCCGACGGCCGACTCGCTCTCGGTCTCCCCGAGCATCGTGTCGAGGGTGAGCGGGTAGATATCGGAGAAGAGCAGCGAGGCGTTGATCGCCCGCGCCGATTCGACGAGCCTCACCGATTCCCGGCGCTGAGCGGCGACGCGAGCTGCCTGCGCGGCCGCGCGGCGAAGGCCGTCGCGGAGCGCCGCCTCCGTGGGCGGACCCGTGAGGCACACGCATGCGCCCGCCTCGTAGGCGGCGGCGACGGACGCGGGCGCGGGCTTCTCGAGTAGCGCGATCACCGGCAGGAGAGGCGAGAAGTCCCGGAGCCACTCGATGACGGTGATCGAGAGTGCGTCGAGATGGGCCACGGCGAGCGCGGGGAGGAACTTGTCGCTCGCCAGGAGCGCGGCCTCCGCCGACTCCGCGCGCACCGGCGACCAGCCGAGCGCACGCAGCAGCCGCGCGAGCGACTCCGCGATGCTGTCATCGGCGGCCACCACGAGCACCGTGGCGCCGTTGCCGATGGCCAGGTCCCGCGGACCGTCCTCACCACCCGCGGCGGGCACACGCTCGCGTCCGGGCCGGCTCAAGGGAAACTCCTTCCTGAGGATGCCGGCCCCCGGATTCGCGGAAGACGGCGAGTCGCGACTGCCGGGCGCTCGGGCACGGAGGCCGCGATTTGGCGGCCGGTGCATCCGGAGTGCCGCACCGCGCGTACACGGTGGGGGCCCTTCCTCCCGCCTTTGCCGAGCGGCAAAGAGCCCCACGTCTCTTTTCGACCGAATCCCCGGGGAAATTGAACGGGAACTCAAGGGCCCTCCTCCGCCCGGTGAACGCGGATCAGGCCCGCCTCCGCGGTCACGGTGACGGCCCCATCCCGGTCAGTCCTGAAAACGCGAACCCCCCGCCGACGCAGGCGGTCCGGCAGGCGGGGGTCCGGAAAGCCGAACCGGTTCCAGGCCCCCAGGGAAATCACGGCGACCCGGGGAGAAACCGCCGAGAGGAAGGCCCCGGTGCTCGATGTCCGGCTCCCGTGGTGGGGCACCTTGAGGACGTCTGCCCGCGGACTGTGACCCGACCGAAGGATCGCGCCCTCCCCGGCCGCTTCCACGTCGCCCGTCAGGAGCACGGAGAGACCGGGGGCCGAGACGCGCAGGACGAGCGAGGCGTCGTTCCAGCGCGAGCCGGATCCCCCCCGGCGAAGTGCGGCCGGCGGCGGGCCCAGGATCTCGATGCGCGTGCGCCCCCGGATGCGCGGCGGATCGCCGAGTGCGAGCCCGCGCGCCGTCACCTCTCGCACGCGGGCGACGCGGAGGATCGCCTTCATGGCCGGAGTCCGGTCCGCACCCGCCGGGTACCAGAGCTCCCTGACATCGAAGCGATCGAGAATCGTGGCCACCCCTCCCGCGTGATCGGCGTCGGGATGCGAGATGGCGAGGACATCGATCCGGCCGATCCGCCGGGCGGCGAGCGCGGGGGCCACGGCCGCCTCGCCGGCGTCGAAGCGGGCGCCCTGCGGCAAGGTGAACGCGGGACCCGCGTCGACGAGAATCCGCTCTCCCTCAGGCGTTTCCACGAGCGCCGCGTCCCCCTGCCCCACATCGAGGAACGTGACCCGGAGCCCCTCCGGAGGGCGCGACGGATACCGGGCGAGCGCGACGTCCGCGAGAAGAAAGAGCGTCGCTGCAAGTGCCACCCCGCGTGCCGCGCGCGGCAGGCCCTCCCCGGCGGAGCGACGGCACGCCGGGAGCGCGAAGGCGAGCGCCAGGCACGCGGCCGACTCGCCGGGCGTCAGGTGAGGCGCCCCGAGCACCGCCCAGGGGAGGCGCGCGAGTCCTTCGGCGGCGGCGGTCGAGAGCGCGACGGCGATCGCGGCGACACGCAGGAGCAGCGCGGCGAGCGGCTCGCAGAGGGGAAGCGTCACGCCGGCCGCGAGCAGGAGCGGCACCGCGGCGCTCCCGGAAAGGGGAACGACGATCAGGTTGGCGAGGGGCGCGACGAGGGAGATCCGGCCGAAGGCGTTCGCCTGGATCGGCGCCGTGACGAGCGTGACCCCGAGGGTGATCGCGAGCGACGTCCGGATCCACCGGGCCGCGGCGCGGGCCACGCGCGCGGGGAGCGGCCGCCTCCCTTCCGGGATGTCGAGCGCCAACTCCGACCTGGGCGCGATGGCGGGCCAGCCGAGGACGAGCCAGGCGGTCGACAGGAAGGAGAGCTGCGTGCCCACCTCGAACAGGCGGGCGGGTTCCGCGAGGGCGAGCCATCCCGCGGCGAGGAGCAGCGCGGTCACGGCGTCGCCCCTGCGCCGCACGATGGCAGCCGCCGCCAGAGCGCCCGCCATCGTGGCCGCGCGGAGCCCGGGCGCCTGGCCGCCCGCGAGCAACGCGTATCCCCACGCGGCGGCCATGCCCCCCGCGAGCGCCCACCCCCGCCCGTGGCCGCCGGAGGCCAGGGCGGGGAAGCGCCGGAGGAGCGCGCCCAACATCCCCGCCACGAGCAGCGCGACGAACGCCACGTGAAGACCCGACACGGAGAGCACGTGGGCCACTCCGGCCCGGGCGTAGGCATCCCGCACCCCGGGCGCGATGCGCCCCTGCTCGCCGAGCAGGAGCGCCTCGAGCACTCCCGCCTGGCCGGGAGCGACTCCCCGGATGAAGGCCGACAGCCGCGCCCGGACGGCGTCGAGACCCGGCGCCCGATCCCGCCGCGAGCGCAGCAGGACGATCCCGCGCGATGAATCGACCGCTGCGAGTTTCCTGATGCCCTCCCGCGCGAGAATGCGGGGCACGTCCGCGCATCCCGCGTTACGGTAGCGGCGCGGCGCGCGAAGCGTTGCCACGACCCGGATCCGGTCACCGGGCCGGAAGTCCGTCGTCTCCTGGCTAACGTGCAGGCGAAGGTGCCCCGTCGCACGCGTGCGACGTCCGCTCCGGGCGACTTTCTCCACCCGAAGGAGGAGCCGCGTTCCTCCCAGGACGGGCCGCGGCGGCGCGTCGATCGTTCCGGTGATGGCGGCACGTGCGGGCGCGTCGCAGTCCCGGGAATCGCAGATCGCCCGCGCGATATCGGACGCAGAAATCGGCGCCGTCCAGCGGAGCGGGAGCGAGGCGCCCGCGGAGAGGGTGCAGGCGAGGAGCAACGCCGTCGCCGGTGCCGGCCGGCGGCGGAGGATGCCGGCAAGGACCATCGCGATCAGGGAGACGCCGAGCGCGGGACGCGGCAGGACGGGCCAGGCGTCGCCGATCGCGATGCCGGCTAGGAGCGCGACGAGGTGGAGTGCGAGGATCGATCGAAGCGCGGGCGCGGGTCTCCCGGCGCCGCGGGACAATTCGGTCACGCGTCACGTTCGCGCCGGGGAGGGGCGAAGCAGGGAGAGGAGATGAAATGAAATGAAGCGCGGAGCCTAGCGACGGATCCGGCGTGCGGCGCCGGCGATCAGAAGAAGCGCGAGCGCCAGGGCCCCTCCATCATCGAGCGTTGGGATGCTGGTCGGGGTCGATTCCGGATCGAGCGGATCGGTACCCGCGATCACTTCGATCCCGTCGAGGGCGCCGTCACCGTCCGTGTCGGGGTTCCACGGTTCGAGCCCGAGGGCGGGCTCGTCGATGTCGTCGATCTGGTCCTGGTCCCGATCGGGGTCGCAGACATCCCCCAGGCCGTCCCCGTCGCCGTCCGCCTGGGAGACATTGGGCGTGGACGGGCAATTGTCCGCGGCGTCGCCCGTCCCGTCCATATCGCTGTCGAAAGCCAGGGCGTTGGTCCCCCGGTTGTACTCCTTGATGTTGGTGAGTCCGTCCTGGTCGGAATCCTCCAGGCCGTCCAGGATCCCGTCCATGTCCGTGTCGCGCTTGGCGGGGTCGGTGCCCGTCACCATCTGTTCGTAGCTGTTCGAGAGCCCGTCGAGATCGCTGTCCACGGAGGGGGCCACCGTGACCGTGCTCGTCTCCGGCTCACCCGCGATCGCCGAGCCGAGGGCGTCCGCCAGTCCCTTCTGTTGCGAGAGTGCCATGACGCTCATGGACCCGCCGCCCGTCCGGAGCACTCTGAAGACGAGGTTCGCCACGAGGAAGGTCCCCGACGGGCCTGGGACGCCGAGGCGGGCGTCGACGATCCCGTGAATGGTCCCCGACGCGTTGTCGACCACCGGCAAGTACGTGAGCGCATCGTTGCCGTCGAAGGAGGGGTTCCCGTTCACGGCGACCGCATGGAGCAGTGTGGGGTCGAACTGAACGTCCAGGTCGAAGGCCTGCACGGGCGTTGCCGACTGGATCTGGACGGAGATCGTGGCGATCTGACCCTTCTTGAAAAAGATGGGGGGATCGGGGTTGAAGCCGACCTGGGCCTGGGCCCGCGCGCGACCCGCAAGCAGGATCGGCGCGAGCAGGATCGCGAGAGCCAGCGCGCGGCGCGGAGACGTCCTCATCGCGCCCCTCCCGCGTCCGCCGGCGAGCCCGCGGCGCGCAGGAGCGAGCGGCGGTAGGCCGATTCCTTGGGCGCCTTCGCGGCGAGCGCGCGCAGGCGAGCGCGCGCCGGAGCGTCCAGGGCGCGTCCTTCGGGGCAACGGCGCTCGAGGTCCGCGGCCGCGTCTTCGCGCACGCGCTCCCGGTTGTCCCCGGCGTGGCGAACCAGCACGCCGAGCAATGCGCGCCCGCCTTGGCGCCCGCCGAGCGCGGAGAGGATCTCACGCAGGGGGCCGATCAGCGCGGGGTCCACGACGCCCGCTTCGGATCCCGCGATCCGCCAGAGGCCTTTCCCGGTGGCCCCCGCGTCCCGGAAGACAGGGCGGTCGGGAACCTCGGAGAGGAAGAATATCGCGCGCTGACCCGGCGCGAGCGAGATCCCGTCCTCCGTCGCGGGTATCCACAGGACGAGCGTCCCGCCGGGGACGCTTCCCTTGAGCGCCTGCTCCACGTCGAGCCGGAACGAGGCGCCTGGGGGAGAAGGCGTCACGCGCTCCCGGACCCGGGCGAGCGCCACCACCGGCGCGTCTTCCGCGAGGAAGGCGAGCGTCTGGGATCCCCGCGGCGCGAAGGCGCCGAGGCACGCGGCGAGGACCAGGGCGGTGATGGCCCTGCCCCGCGCGCCCATCCCGTGGACGGCCCTTCCCCCTGGTATCGCGTCTGTCCGGTTCATCTTTCTGCATCCTCGACCGGGCGTTCTCGTGGAGCTTCCCGGGTTTCCTTCGCCGGCCCCCGCCTTCCCGGAGCCGGTCCCATCACCCCCCGCGGCTCACTGGACCGTGAGCCCGCCGGGGAGGACGATCTGCTGGTCGTCCGGGTTCGTGACCTCCACGTCGAAGGTTCCGGTCCCGACCTGGAACTGATTGATCGTCCCCTGCAGCGTGGACGCGTTGATCAGCGTGATGTTCTGCACCTGCTTGGGGCTCACCCCCGTGCGACGGAGCAGGACGAGGGGCGTGCCGTAGAAGTTCGCGCCGTGGAGCATGATCGTCGCGGTGCCCCCCGCGTATACCGCCGGGTTCGGTGTCACGCTCGTGAGAGCGGGTGGGGGGTTGAAGGCCGTAATGCTGCTCTTCAGCATGAGCTGGTTCCGCAGATACGCCGCGTCGATCTCCCGGAACCAGGGAAGTGCCGTGCCCGCCGCGCCCACGATCTGCTCGTAGGTGAAACCTGAGCCCTGCTTCATCAGATAGTTCTGCGTCGGGATCCCCCACGTCACCGTGAGGTCGTGGTAGACGCCCGCGCCGGAGGAGCCTCCCCAGAGCCCCCCGGGCGCGGCCCCCGGCGCCGTGAGCCCGATCGTGTGTGCGGCCTCGTGCGCCGTGATTGTCGCGACGAACTGGGCGAACGTGGAGACGCCCAGGTCGATCGCGCTCCAGCGCGCGGCCTCGGCGGGCGGCGCGATCGAAGGGTCGAAGCCCGCCGCAAGCACGGTCGCGTCGAGCGGATGCTCGCCGACGGGGACGCCCCCCGCCGCGGAGCGCAGCGGGTTGAAGGCCGCCTGGAAGTTCGGATTGCCCTGGAAGTAGAGGAACTCGCGCGGGAAGATCCCGTAGTTCGGCGAGAGCGCGCAGGTGTCGGTATAGGTTTGGATATTGTTCTTGTCGTAGGGGGTCAGGCCGAAGGAAACCCCGCCGGTGGGGTCCTCGCCGCCGACGCAGATGCGCGTGGCCCCGGTGACCGTGGTCGCGGAGAAGGCGACGGTGACCGGGTCGGGCCCCAGCGTGCCATCCGCGTTCTGCCCGTAGAACGCCCGGATGTCCGCCAGCGCCCGCGCGATGACCGTGGCCCGCACCGTGGCGGACAGGGACGGTTCCGAGACGGACCCCAGACCGAAGGCGCGCAGATCCTCGTCGAAGTCGTTCCCGCCGATGCCGTCGCGATCCTGACCAAAATCAAGGAAGACCTTCTGGGCGGCGCCGATGGGGGGTGTGACGGCCCAGTTCCGCACGGCGACCCCGTAGGTGGCCGGCTGAATCACGTCTCCGTGCCGGTTGTGCACCTGAAGGGTGAAAAAGACGTTGCGGGCCGGGAAGGCGCGCTGGGCATCGACCTTCCAGGACGCCCCGGAGGGAGTGGTCTCGAACAGAAAGGCGAGGTTCGCTCCCGTCAACCAGGCACCCGCCGGCTCCGTGGCGACCAGGCTCGTGTCGTACACACTGATGAGCGGCGCTCCCGGCGGATTGGTGATCGTGAAGTCGACCGTGAACCCGCTCGGCGGAACGGCGAGCAGGTTGTTCATGTCGTCGGGAACCCGATCGACGGTGAGGAAGATCGTGGCGGGGGGAACGGGGGTAGGCGGCTTGCCAAAGTTCGCGGCGAGGATGGCGAGGTCGCGGAAGTCGATCCGCTGATCGACGTTCAGGTCCGCGCCCTGGTCGTACTTGGGAGAGCCCAGGGCCGTCCCATAAACGGTCCCGAGCCATTGCACGTCGGTCGAGTTGATCGCGCCGTTCCCGTCGAGGTCGCCGAGGACGTCCGCACGGGACTCGGCCGCCCCGCAAAGCAGGGCGAGGAGACACAGCGCGATGGCGCGCCCGAGCATTCCCCGTGCGCCTGATGATGGAGCAGAACGGCCCATGTTTGCCCACGAGGACTCACGCCGCCGGTCTACCGCGCGGGTTTCCGCGCGCTCCCCGGCCGCGTGTCGAGGACGCCGCCTCCCCTCCCCGCACCCAGTAAAAACAATGGGAGGCCCGGAGTGGATGGCGCACTCCGCGAACCTCCCGACTGGCCCCAGGCGCAAGGACGCGGTCAGCCCGCCCGTGCCGCCACGCCCTTCCTTCTTCGCAGCGCCATCACCCCAAGGCCACCGCCCAGCAGCAGGAGCGTGGAGGGCTCAGGCACGTTCACGTAGATGTCGTAGTTCGCGGTGGCCCCGAAGTTCGCCGAGAACGTCGAGCCTGAGACGACCGGAAAACTCGAGAAGTTGATCAGGATCGTGGCGTGCTTGCCGATCCCTCCGAACTGGCTCGCGAGCGTTCCCCCCGTGATCACGAGGTCGCTCCGCGTAAAGTCCCCCTGCCCCCCGAAGTTCATGTTCCCAAAGGTCCCCGGGGTTCTCGAAGAGACCTTGATGAACGCGATGTCGAAGGTGAGAAGGGCCTGCGTCTGATTCGCGGGGTCCACGATCCAGATGTCGGGGAGAGAGTCGGGGGTCCCGATGAACGTCGTGCCGACGCTGTTGGCGGTCTCGGATCCGCTCAGCACCATCTCGAGATGGAAGTTGTTGACGGTTCCGCCCGCAAGCGACGCCGGGGCGAGCGCCTTCCCCTCGCGCGCCGGCAGGTTGACGACGCTGTTCAGCGTGTTGATCACCTTGTCCGACACCGTGTACTGCGTCTTGGCATCGGTCGCATTGATGTCGATGATCGTGGCCAGGGCCGAGCCCGGCGCGAGGAGAAGGCCCAGGAGCAAGAGCGGGAGCGCGCGCTTCATACCGAAGAGAACCTCGGAACAGGGCTATGGATGAAATGGGAGGACGGGATCCCCGACGAAACACCCGTCCCCAACCTGACGCAAAAGCGTCAGCCGCGCAACCGCCGGACCAGCCAGCCGAGTCCCAACGCCGTCAGAGCGAGGCTCGAGGGTTCCGGGACCGGATTGAAGGGGGCCGACTCCGTGGGCTGGACCGCACCCTTCACATGGAACGTGAAGTCCTGATCGAACACCTCGGTGTCCCCCGCTCCTGGATCCAGGTTGTCGCCCGGATTGCCGATGAGGTCGGGGCTAAAACTATCCACGCCACCGAAGAGCAGCGAGATGGAGCCGATGGGTCCGTAGGCCTGCTTGAACTGTGTGTCCCCGCCCGTCACCGAGAAGTTCCCCGTGAGGGAGAAGGTCTGCGTCGTGAGCGAGGGGTCGATGATCGACTCGAGGAGGATCGGCGTCGTGAAGTCGCCGGTGATCAGGAGCCGGCCGTCCTGCTCGGGATCATAACCGTTGCTCTCCGGATCGTTGTTGACCGGGCTGCAACCCGGGACCGTGCAGTTCGGCGCGTACAGCTCGACATCCGTGTTCCCCGCGGCCCCCGCAAAGCTGGCCACGAAGTTGTACGTCCCGTCGCCGTTGGGGGTGAGGGACTCCGAGACGAAATCGATGTCGAAGACGAACATCCCGCCGTAGATTTCCGTGTAGATGTCGCCGAGCGTCGTCGCGAGCGACGTGGCGATTCCTTCCACGTGGAGGGCGCCGGTGCCCGCCGTGTAGGCGCCCCCATTCAGCGCGGTGTCGTAGAACACCGACTCGATCTGATCACCCGTCTGAAGACCGTAGTACGAAGCCGCACCTGCCGTTCCCGGCAGCGCAATCAAAGCAATCAGTGCCGTGGCTCCGATGGCACCCCGCCATCCACGTGACTGCATAAAGCCTCCCCAGAT
>JBGPLH010000092.1:0-10382 GCA_041486365.1 Thermodesulfobacteriota bacterium
ATCTCGATCGGCGTCATCGGGGCCGGCAGCTTCGGAACCGCGCTGGCGAAGCTTCTCGGTGACCGGGGCTACGACATCCGCATCTGGGTGTTCGAGGCCGATCTGTGCGAGCGGATGCGGCGGACGGCCGTGAACGACGTGTACCTGCCGGAGGTGACGCTGCCGAAGAACGTGTGGGCGACGAGCGATCTCAAGGAGGCCGTCGAGGGCCGGGATCTCCTGCTCAGCGTCATGCCCAGCCACGTCGTGCGCGGCGTGATGGCCCGCGTGGGGCCGCTGCTCGATCGGCCGGTGCCGATCGTCTCGGCCACCAAGGGGATCGAGAACGACACCCTCATGCTCATGTCCGAGGTGCTGGAGGAGGTGCTCCCCGAGGGTTACCGCGACCACCTCGCCTACGTCTCCGGTCCCTCGTTCGCCAAGGAGATTTCCAGGGGCCTCCCCACGGCCGTGAGCGTGGCCTCCTTCAACCCCGCGCTGTCCAAGCGGGTGCAGGAGATCTTCAGCAGCACGATCTTCCGCTGCTACACGAACCCGGACGTGGTGGGCGTCGAGATGGGCGGCGCGGTGAAAAACGTGATCGCGGTCGCGGTGGGGATCGCCGACGGAATGGGGCTCGGGCAGTCGGCACGCGCCGCGCTGATCACGCGGGGCCTGGCCGAGATCACCCGGCTCAGCGTCCGCAAGGGGGCGGACCCGCTGACGTTCCTGGGACTCGCCGGCGTGGGCGACCTCGTGCTCACCTGCTGCGGCGACCTCTCCCGGAACCGCACCGTGGGCCTCGCGCTGGGGCATGGCAAGACGCTCTCGCAGATCCTGTCCGAGATGAAGATGGTGGCCGAGGGCGTGAGGACGGCGAAGGCGGCCTACGACATGGCGAGGAAGCTGGGCGTCGACTGCCCGATCCTCGATCAGACCTACGCGATGCTCTACGAGAACAAGCCGGCGCAGGACGCCTTGCGCGACGTGATGTCGCGCGAGCTCAAGTCCGAGGTCGAATCTGAGAGGATCTAGCCCGCCCGCTTTCCCCGCCCCGGACGTGCGGCGGGTCCTCTTCGTCTGCACCGGGAACCTCTGCCGCAGCCCGCTGGCGCGCGCCCTCTTCGCGCGGCTCGCCGCGGAGGCGGGCCTGCCTGTGGAGGCGCTCTCCGCGGGGCTCTACGCCTCGCCCGGCGCGCGGCCGCCGGCGGAGGCCCTCGCGATCGCGAAGGAGGCGGGCCTCGATCTGACGGGGCACGCCGCCGCTCCGGTTTCCCGCGAGGTCTTCGAGGCCTCCGACCTCGTGCTCGTGGTCGAGCGCTTCCAGGCCTCGGAGCTCCGGGATCTCTTTCCCCGGGACGCGGGCAAGATCCGGCTCCTCTCCGAGTTTGCCGCCGGCCGGCACCGCGGCCGCGAGATCGCCGACCCCTTCGGCCGGTCCCTTCCCTATTACCGCTCGAGCCTCGAGGAGATCCGCGAATGCGTCGAGGGGCTCGTGCGCCGCCTGGCCACCACCCCCTAGGCGCTTCCCGCCCCCGCTCAAGCTCCCCTCTCCCGGCGCCGATGAATCGGGACGCGCGCGCGTGCGCGCCGACCGAGGTCCGCCATGGAAGACCAGGAGCGCCTTCACGCCCGCATCGCCTCCCTCGAGGAGCGCACCCGCCGCCTCGAGGTCCTCTACCAGACCGCCCGCGATCTGAGCGGCACCCTCCGGCTCGACGACCTGTTGAACCGCATCCTCGCGCGCACGCTCGACGTGCTCGGCTCGGAAATCGGATCGATCCTCGTCCTGGACGACGACGACGAGGCGTGGCTTCGCCTGCGGGTCGCCCGGGGCCTGGACGGGGTGCCCGCGGAGGACGTGCGGGTGCGCGTGGGAGAGGGGATCAGCGGCTGGGTTGCGGAGCACCGCCAGCCGCTCCTGGTCGAGGACGTGGAGTCGGATGCGCGCTTCGCGCGGCGCAGCGCCGAGCGATACAGCACGCGCTCGCTCGTGAGCGCCCCGCTCCTCGCGCGGGACCGACTCATCGGCGTCATGAACGTGAACAACAAGCGGGACGGCGGGGCCTTCAACCGGGAGGACCTCGATCTCCTCGTCGCCGTCGCGTCGCAGGCGGCCGTGGCCATCACCAACGCCCGGCTGTACGAGGAGACGCTCGCGCTCGCCCACCTCGATCCGCTCACGCGCCTGTACAACCACGGCTACTTCCAGCGGACTCTCGAGCAGGAGATGGACCGCGCCGAGCGCCACAACCGCTCGGTGACCCTGGTCCTGATCGACGTCGACGAGTTCAAGTTCTACAACGACCGGTACGGCCACTCTCGCGGCGACGAGGTGCTGAAGGAGGTCGCCGATCTCATCCTCGCGCAGTCCCGCTCCTCGGACGCCGTGGCCCGCACCGGCGAGGACGCCTTCGCCGTGATCCTCCCCGAAACCGACTACAAGCAGGCCCGCGTGTTCGCCGAGAAGGTGCGCCAGTCGATCGCCGCGCACCCCTTCCCCGGCGCCGCGGGCGATCTCACCGAGACGCTCACGGTGAGCGTGGGCGTCGCCGCCTGGCCCGAGGACGCCCGCAGCCGCATCGAGCTTTACGACGTCGCCGACAGCGCGCTCCACGCCTCGAAGTTTGGCGGCAAGAACTGCGTGAGCGGGATCGAGGACGTGTAGGGAAGCGCGCGCGAGCGCCAGCAGCCCTCTGTCGAACGACGTACGACCCCATCCGGCCTGTTTCCCTCGTCTTGCAATCCGCCTCCGATCCCGATAGTTTCTCGCCGCGTCGCACTCCCGGGGGCCACACCCGAGGGGTGAGAATCCGCTGAGGCACATCCCGCCATGTCCCCCGAAGCCCATCGCGATCGGCTGCTGGCGATCCTGAAGCGCGAGTCCTGGGTGCCCGGGCGGGTGAAGCTCGCCTCGGGGCGGACGAGCGACTTCTACATCGACGTGCGCAAGAGCGCGTTCCTGCCCGAGGCGGCGTTCCTGATGGGCGAGGTTCTGTTCCCGCCGGTCCGCGCACTCGACGTGCACGCGGTCGGCGGGATGGCGGTGGGCGCGATCCCGCTGGTGGACGCCGTCGTGCACGCGAGCCACCACGCCGGCGCGCCGATCCCCGGCTTCTTCGTCCGCAAGGAGACGAAGGGGCACGGGCTCGAGAAGCGGATCGAGGGGCGTTTCGAGAGCGGCTGGCGCGTCGCGATCCTGGAAGACGTGGTGACGAGCGGCGAGTCGGCGCTCGGCGCCGCCGACGCCGTGGAGGCCGCGAGCGGAATCGTGGCGGGCGTCATCGCCCTCGTCGATCGCCTGGAAGGGGGCGCCGCCGCGATCCGCGCCCGGGGCTACTCCTTCGAGTCGATCTACACACGGAAGGATTTTTGATAACCCGGCTCTCCAGGTGGGTGGTGCCGCCGCTCGCGATGGTCCTTGCGCTCGCCGCCCTCGCCTGCGGGAAGGCGCCGCCGCCGCCGCCCGGCAGGGGCCTTCCCAAGGTCGTGGTCCTCGGATTCGACGGCGTCGACCCGCGCTTCCTCTCGCGCTGGATGGCGGAGGGGAAGGTCCCGAACCTCGCGCGCCTGGCGAAGCAAGGCACCTACCGCCCGCTCGTCTCCACGAATCCCCCGCAGAGCCCCGTCGCCTGGTCGACCTTCGCGACGGGCCTCAACCCCGGCAAGCACGGCATCTACGATTTCGTGAAGCGCGATCCGGCGACCTACCTTCCGGCCGTCGCGACGTCGAGCGTGTCGCCACCGGAGATGCGATTCGGTCTCTTCGTGAAGACACCTCCCGCCGGTCACAACCCCCGGCGCGGGGAGACCTTCTGGAAGAAGGCCTCCGATGCCGGCGTGCGCGTCACGGTGCTCAACGTCCCCTACGCGTTCCCGCCGGACGACGTCGTCAAGACGGGCAGGCAGCTCTCGGGACTCGGAACGCCCGATCTCCTCGGCACGAACAGCACGTTCTACTACTACGCGACCGATCTCACGGAGAAAGAGCTGGCGAAGCCCGTCGGCGGCGGGCGACTCGTGAAGGTTGCCCTGGAAGGGAACGTGGCGAACGCCACGCTCGAAGGCCCCCCGAACCCGAGGGACCAGGAAGGGAAGCCCCTCACGCTGCCGCTTCGCTTCACGCTCGATGCGGCGTCGAAGACGGTGAGCGTGAGCGCGGGTGACGCGGACGCGGAGGCTACGGTGGGTGCGTGGACGCCCTGGATGCAGATCGCCTTTCGCGTCTCGCCCTTCTACACGATCCACGGCCTCTGCCGATTCTATGTGCTCGAAGCCGGACCGGCGCTGCGCATCTACGGATCGCCGCTCAACTACCACCCCGAGCACCCCTTCGTTCCCTTCACGAGCCCCGAGCGCTTCTCTGCGGACCTGGCGCGCGCCGTGGGCCTCTACAAGACGTTGGGCTGGGACCACGACACGTCGGGCCTGAACGCCGAGCGCATGGACGAGGCCGCGTTCCTCTCCGACGTCGCCATGGTGGAGGACCAGCGGGAGAAGATGCTCCTGCGGGCCATGGACGCGCGGGACTGGGACCTGCTGATCTCCGTCTCCACGGCCACCGACCGCGTCTCGCACATGTTCTACCGGCTGCTCGATCCGAGAAACCCCCGCTACGACGCGAAGCTCGCGGCGCGCTACGGCAACGCCATCGAGAAGACCTACGTCCGCATGGACCGTGTCGTGGGGGAGGTTATCCGCAAGCTGCCGGAGGGGGCGACGCTGATCATCCTCTCGGACCACGGGTTCCACGACTTCCGGCGCGGCCTGCACACCAATTCCTGGCTCGTGCGCAACGGCTACATGACTCTCCAGCCAAGCCGGGAGAGCCCCGAGGGGCGCTTCAGCACCAAGGATTTCTTTCCCGCGGTCGACTGGTCGAAGACTCAGGCCTACGCGCTCGGGACAGGGCAGGTGTACCTGAACCTGGAAGGGCGCGAGCGCGACGGAATCGTGAAGCCCGACGAGGCGGGTCGGGTCGCCGCGGAGATTGCGGCGAAGCTCGAGGCCTTCATCGATCCGGCGACGGGAGAGAAGCCGCTCCGGAAGGTGTACCTCGGCCGGGAGATCTGGCCGGGCGCGCGGCCGGAGGAGATGCCGGATCTGCAGCTCGCCTTCCGGGACGGATGGCGCACGTCCTGGGAGACCATGCTCGGCGCCGCGCCGGACGCGCTCACGGCGGTGAACGAGAAGAAATGGAGCGGCGATCATGCGGCGAGCGACGTGGCCGACACCGACGGCGTGCTCCTCGTGAACCGCCGCCTGCCGCTCACGAAGCCCCGGATCGTGGATCTCGCCGCGACGATCCTGAAGAGCTACGGGATCGAACCGCCGCGGGACGGCGACGGAGCGGCCCTGTGGTAACCACCCGCGGTGCCTCTATGATGGCGCTCGTCCTGTCCGGTCTCGGCGCGGGCCTCCTCGCCGGTGCGATCCTCGGCTTCGGCGAGGGGGCGGTGATCCTCACGAGTGCTAAGGAAGGCGCCGACACGCAGGTCCTCTGGTACGGGACGGCGCTCTACGCGCTGCTCACGGGGGCCCTGGGGTTCGGCTTCGGCGTCGCCGCGGTGCTCCTCGGATCGCGTCGACCTTCCCCCGCTCGATTCACCGCGTTCAGCTTTCCCGCGATCCTCGCGGCGGGCGCGCTGCTCCTCGCGCGCTTCCGGATCGTGCGCGACGTGCTGGGCGAGCACCCGATGAGTGCGCCGCAGCAGATCGCGCTCCTCGGCGGCGCGGCGGCGCTCTTCCTCGTCCTCGCGCTGACGCTGCGCGGGCCGGCGCGGCGCGGCGCGGGGATCCTTCGAGCGCCCGCACAGATCGCCGCGGCGACGGCGCTCTTCGTGCTCGCCCTCGTGGCGTCCATCGCCATCAAGCCTGAGCCCGCGGCGCCGTCGCCCGCTCCCGGGAGCGTTCCCGCGGCCCTGGCGGACCGGCCCAACGTGATCCTGATCATGGTCGACACGCTGCGCGCCGATCGGCTGCCCGCCTACGGCTACGGCAGGATCCGGACGCCCGCGATCGACGCCCTCGCAGCCGACGGGGGCGTCTTCGAGCAGACGTTCTCGCAGGCCTCCTGGACCAAACCCTCCGCCGCTTCGCTCCTCACGGGCCTCTACCCCTCCACGCATCAGTGCTACCGGAAGGCGGATCTGCTGCCCGAAGCGGTGACGACGCTGCCGGAGGCGATGAAGGCGGCGGGCTGGCGCACGGGCGGCATCGTGACGAACATCAACCTCGCACCGAGCTTCCAGTTCGATCAGGGTTACGACGAGTACCTCTACCTCGCGCCGGATTACTTCTTCGGGGCGTCGGAGTCCTCCTCAAAGCTCGCCGCCTACAACGGGCTGCGCCTGTTCCGGGAGCGGTTCCTCTCGAAGAGAAAAGACGTCCGGCACTACTACCAGGATGCCGCCACGGCGACGGCCGCCGCGAACGCGTGGATCGATCGGAACGGAAAGAGCCGCTTCTTCCTCTTCCTGCACTACATGGATCCCCACGACCCGTACTTCAGGCACCCCTACGATGGCCACGCGGTGGCGCGCGTGGACACGCCCAGGCCGGATCCCGCGCGGGCCAAGGAGCTTTCGGATCTGTACGACGGGGAGATCGTCTTCCTGGATCGGCACCTGGGCGAGTTCCTCGATCATCTCAGGGCGCGGGGGCTCTACGACGACGCGCTGATCGTGCTCACGGCCGATCACGGGGAGGAGTTCCACGAGCACGGCGGCTGGTGGCACGGGACGACCTTATACGACGAGCAGATCCGGATCCCGCTCGTCGTGAAGCCGCCGAAGCGCGCCGCGGGACCCCGGGGCCGCATCGACGGGATCGCGCGATCGCTGGACATCGCGCCGACGATCCTCGCGATGTGCGGCGTCCAGCCGCCGAAGGCGATGCAGGGCGTTTCGCTCGCGCAGGCGCGGCCGGGGGACGAGAGCTTCGCCGAGGAGGACTTCGAGGGAAACCGGATCCGCGCGCTCCGTGGGGCTGAGTGGAAGATCATCGAGGCCAATCCGCGCAATCCGCGGGGCCTCCCGGAGAGCGCTCTCTTCCAGATGAAGGAAGACCCCCGCGAGACGCGCAACCTCGCCCCGGCCGAGACGGTGCGCACGAAGGCGATGAGCGCGAAGATGGATCACACCCTCGGCCGGGCGCTGCGCGCCGCCGTGGCGGGGAAGCAGGGCAAGATCGACGCCGCGACGCGCCAGCGGCTCAAGGCGCTGGGGTACGTGCAGTAGCCGTTCGGTCCCTTCGTGGACGGCATGCCGCAGGCATTGTGAGGAACCCCGGGCCAAGTCCGCGGTCGGACCGGGGAAGCAGAGCCCCGACAACGTTCGTGTGAGATAGACTGGAGCTTCGCGCAGCCTATCACCGGGAAGCTGGTCCTCTCCGTTCGGCAACGGTCCAGCGTTTCAGGTGACTTCGAGGAATTTACTCTTCGTAACGGTCGATGTGATAGGCTGCGAAGGTCGCAGGGGTACGGAAATAGGCGGAACAGCCTAATCATCGTTAGACCGCATGAAAAACACGATGATCGATGTCTTTGTGAGCCGGCCCACATGGGTCCCGCCGAGTTTCCGGCAGGGGCTAGAAGGGTTTCTCGGTCTCTTAACTAGCCTCGGGTTGAACCCTAGAACTTTGGGTGCGACCGACTATCCGAGCAAGGCGCCACTGGACGAAGTCATACGCCTGATGCAACTGTGTTCCGGCGCGATCATCCTTGGTTATCCTCAGATAGTCGCTTCTGGTGGTAGCATCAAAGACGAACCTTTCTCCGGTGAGCTTCTTTTACCTACCGAGTGGAATCACATCGAAGCCGGTCTTGCCTACGCTCGCGAAATCCCTCTGCTTGTTGTTCACCATTTCGGCGTGCGCCGAGGGATATTCGATCGCGGCGCGATCGCCAACTTCATCTATGAACTCAACCTTGAAGATCCCAGCTGGCCCCTTGCTGCGAACATTCGAGGAGCCGTCGGGACGTGGAGGAAGGATGTACTCGAACGACCTCGGGGCGGGCATGTCCAACCCGAGAAAGCAGCGCCCACGTCTACTGTACAGGCTGCGATACTCTCTGATGACCACGTACGTGTTCTCCATACCTTTGCAACTTCTTCCAGGGGGCGCCTCACGGCTGAGGAGATCGCTGAGGAACAAGGTGTCTCACTAGAGAAAGCTAAGTATTTCGTCGACGGCCTCCTCCAAGGCAACTATATCGGTCGTTCTCTCGTGGTCGGGGCGCCGCCGACCTTTTTTCTCGTTGCTGGAGGGCGTACGCTTCTTGTGGAGCGAGGACTCTTGTGATCGCTCGACTATGCAGTCTAACAGGGCGGTTAAATTGCCGCAGCTAGCGCCGCGCAGCTTATCGCCAGTCCGTTCAGCACCAATGGCAATGCGTTCATTTGCTTGCATCCTTGTTGTTTTCTTGACCGCCACAGTTGGCTGCAGCAATCAGGGTGCCCCGGCCAAGAAAGGTTCGCGGTTGACAGAAGAACAGGTTCTCGCGATTGCCGACCGGGCGCTGAAATCCGAAATGGCTCCGGAGTACGTGGAAAAATACAAGCCATATCGCGCGGAGCTTCGAGACGGCATATGGATTGTGTTTGGTACTCTGCCCGGTGGCGGCCCAGGTGGCACGCCAGAAGCGCAAGTTCGAGACATTGATGGCAAGGTGCTTGGCGTCTATCACACTCAGTGATGCCGAACCAGGCGCTGCACCTGACCGGGGTAGCCCTACGGGTTTCGCGTGACGTCAAGCTCTTGTAGCGGCCCCGGCAGGTGAACTCGATCGGTAGCCTTCAAGAATGACGGGTTCTCGGAGTGGCAGAATCGATACGAGAGTTGCATGAACGTGGTGTAGCGGATGCGTTCATCAGTTGGTTCAACGTCCAACATGGGAGTAGCTACAGTTTCGCACAGCGGGGTGGAGATCCCCCTGACGTTCTCTATCGCGATGGATCGAAAACTCTGCCCCTTGAAATAACGACCGCATATTATGATGCGGCAGATGCCCGAGCGCGATGGAAGATCGCACGCAACGACCCCGATGCTCCACCCGGCTGGTCGGGGTTTGATGCTAACACCAAATTGGTCGAGAACATCAGATCCGTCATCGTTGATAAGTGCCTTGGCCAGCACGATCCAGGCACTTTGCTCGTGATTTCTATTTATCCTGCCGTCACCACGGCTGAAGAGGTGGATACATTATTGGAAGGCATTTCTATTTCTGCTCGGAACCCCTTTGACGGAATTTTTCTCATTGGGGACTTCGGGATCAGTAGCAGCGGCGGGAGGACAGGATACCAGGTCTGGAAATTCGGTTGAGTAGAGTGAACGGTCGGGGACATGAGGAGCAGATCATACCGGGAACATGGGTGACAGTTTCTTCCTTCTCTTTCATCCCAAGGCATCCTCGATCTTCAGGTCTCTTTCGTTGAAGCGCCCCAGGTTGAGAGGCTCGAAGTAAACGGTCCACTGGTCTTTGTCGGCCTCTTCGACCGGGACGAGCTCCTCGGCTAGCACCGTGCTCACGGCAATTCGATTTCAGTTCCATCTGATGCAACGGGGGCGAATCTCACCCCCGTTCTGTTAGGATGCTCATGCGCCGGCGCCCACGAGATGAACGCGCCGCACGGAGGGTGCGATGACGGCGGGCGGCGCCAACGAAGTCAGAATCTCTCGGCCCGCACTTCGCGCGGGACCTCGGGCGAAGCTCCTCATCCTCGGGCTCGACGGGCTGGAGCCCTCGCTCGCGCGGGCATGGATGGCCGATGGCACGCTCCCGAACCTGGCCGCCCTCGCGCGGCGCGGCGGCTCAGCACTCCTCGAGAGCACCTTCCCTCCCGTCACTTACCCCGCCTGGTCCACCTTTCTCACGGGCGCCGGGCCCGGTGCCCACGGCCTCTTCGACTTCACGCTGCGGATTCCCGGCCGGTACGCCGTGCGCTTCGCCTCTGGCGCC
Source organism: Thermodesulfobacteriota bacterium (assembly GCA_041486365.1). GTDB lineage: Bacteria > JAUYMQ01 > JAUYMQ01 > JAUYMQ01 > JAUYMQ01 > JBGPLH01. The sequence continues at coordinate 9,938 of JBGPLH010000092.1, forward strand.
GACCGGCGCCTCCCGACTTTCTTCCGGCTCCTCTCCGATCAGGGAAGGCGCGTCGCTCTGCTCGGCGTGCCGACGACCTATCCCCCCGAGAAGCTCCATGGGGAAGTCATCGCGGGATTCGACTCACCCATCACCACGGGGATCGATCGGCGCTTCGTGCATCCGCCCGGGCTCTATGACACGATCCGCCGCGTGATCGGCGCATGGCGCTTCGCCGACTTCCAGGAGATCGACATCGGCCCCGGATGGCACGACGCGGCGAAGGCGAGCCTCCTCGACACGATCGGACGGAAGGAGAAGCTCGCCCTGCACCTGCTCGCAGGGGCAGGCTACGACGCCTTCATGGTCCTCTTCGGCGAATCGGACACGATCGCGCACCACTTCTGGATGCACCACGACCCCGCGAGCCCGCGGCACGATCCGGCGAGCGCCCGGGACCACGGCG
>JBGPLH010000093.1:0-10326 GCA_041486365.1 Thermodesulfobacteriota bacterium
CATCCCCGAGTGTCAACGGCGACGTGCGACGTCACGAGCGGCCTCCTTGACACGAGGTTGCCTTCTGCTACTTTGGCGCCGAATGCATCCTTCACCCTGCTCCTTCCCCGCCAGGATCCCGCGGCCTCTCCGCCCCGACGCGCGCCCCGCGCGCACACATCCCATCGCGATCCTCGCCGCCGCACTCCTGCTCACCGCCGTCCTCGTGGCGCCCGCCGGCTCGGAAGCGGCGGGGTCCCGAAAGGCCCGGAGCGCCGCCCCGTCGGCCGCGGGCGGCGCGAAGTCCGGAGGCCTGCCGCTCGGCGTGGTCGCCTCGGTGAACGGCGTCCCGATCCGGCAGATTCGACTCGATTCGGTCGTGGACCAGATGATCGAGGCGCGCCCGGAAGGATCGAAGACGATCACCGCCGAGAAGCGCCTGGAAGTCCGGAAGGACGTGCTGCGGACCCTGGTCGGCCGCGAGCTGCTGCTCCAGCAGGCCCGCAAGCAGGGCTACACGGCGTCGGACAAGGATGTGGAGGAGGGCCTCTCCGAAATCCGGAAGAACTTCTTCGAGGGATCGGAGGAGAAGCTCCAGGCCCAGCTCCACCATGACGAGATGTCCATGGCGGAGCTGCGGGAAAATCTGAAGGAGTCCATCGTCCTCTCGAAACTCAAGCGGAAGATCTACGAGGGCGCGTCGGCGAGTCCCGAGGAGATCCGCCGGATCTACGACTCGCACAAGAGCGAGTTCGTGAAGCCCGAGTCCGTCCGTGCCCGCAACATCTTCATCAAGGCGGATCGCGGGAGCACACCCGAGCAGGATCGCGCCCAGCGCGCGCGGATTGAGGCGGCCCGCGCGGAAGCGAGCAAGGGGGACTTCGCGGCCGCCGCGCGCAAGTACTCGGAGGCGAGGAACGCCTCCAGCGGCGGTGACATGGGGGAGATCACGCGGCAGAAGCCCCTGATGCCGGACATGATCGACATCCTGTTCAAGACCCCCCCGGGGCGGATCAGCGAGCCCTTCCGGAACGACATTGGCTGGCACGTGGTCAAGGTCGAGGGGAAGACGCCCGAGCACCAGCTCACGCTGGAGGAGGCCACGTCGCCCATCTCGCGAGGGATCCGGATCCAGAAGACCGAGCGGGAGATGGCCGGGATGGCCGCGCGCCTGTGGCGCGAAGGGAAGGTGGAGAGCCGGATCGACGTCTCTCCAGAGACCGCGCCCGCGGCCTCCCCTCCCGCCCCGCCCGGTCGCTAGCCCTCCGCTCCCATGACGGGCCCCTCTGAAGCTTTCTGGACCCAGCGCCGCGCCCTGCTCTTCCTGCTGGCGTTCTCCCTCTTCCTTTATTTCTTCCGCCTCGGCGCGCTCGACGTCGCCAGCACCGACGAGGCGCGCCGATCCCTCGTCATTCGCGCGATGGTCGCGAGCGACCACTACGCGATCCCCACCTACGAGGGCGAGACCTACCTCAAGAAACCGCCCCTGTTCTACTGGCTCGGCGCGCTCGTGCAGATCGCATCCGGGAGCCGCGCGGAGTGGGTCTACCGCCTCCCCTCCGCCGTCGCGGCGCTCTTCACCGTGATCGCGCTCTTCCTCCTGGCCACCCGTCTCCTACCGATCCGCGCCGCCGTACTCTCCGCGACGATCCTCGCCACCTGCTACATGATCCTCGAGCACGGAACCCGCGCGCAGATCGACATGACGCTGTGCCTCTTCGTCACGATCGCCCTGCTCTTCCTCGCGCGCGGTCGCGCGGACGGGTGGGGGCGGGGATCCTGGTGGGGATTCTGGCTGGCCTCCGGCCTCGCGATGCTCACGAAGGGCCCCGTGGGGCTTCTCTTCCCGCTCGGCGCCGCGCTCTGCCTCGCGACGGGTCCCGGCTTCCTGGCGGAGATGAAGCGCCTGCGCCCGCTCGCAGGACTGGCCGCCGCGATGGCGGTCTTCCTTCCCTGGGGAGCGATCGTCCTCCGGGAGATCGGCCCGGGGCCGGCCCTCGACCTCGTGTACCGCGAAGTCTTCCAGGGTTACACCGACCCGACGCGGAGCCACGTCGAGCCGCTCCTCTTCTACTTCTGGGAGACCCCCGGGCACTTCCTCCCCTGGACGGTCTTCCTGCCGGCGGCGATCGCGGCGCTGCGAGAGCCGCGGAGCGCGCCGGAGCGGGGCGCGCTGAGGTTCGCCGCTGCGTGGCTGCTGCCGGCGCTCGTCGTGCTCTCGCTGACGCACCAGAAGCGGTCCTACTACCTGCTGCCCGGCTACGGCGCGCTCGCACTCTGGCACGGCTGGGCGCTCGACCGGTTCCTCCTCTCGCCGCCGGGCGAGGGGGAGCGCGGGCTCGCGCGGCGCCTCGCCCGGATCGCCATCACCGCGCTGGGTTCCGCGGCCCTCGCGGCGGCGCTCGGCGCAGGCGCATGGCTGCGCGCGAAGCGGCCCGAGCTGTTCCCCCTGCTCTCCCCCTCCCTTGTGGCGCTCTCGCTCTGGGGAGCCTATCTCCTGCTCTCGCTCCGGCGTGCCCGCGCGGACCGCGCGGTGCTGGCACTGATCGCCGGGGTGATGCTGGCCGTGGGAACCTGGCGTGGATCCCTGGCCGAGTGGATCAACAGGCACCAATCGCCGCGCCCCTTCGCGGAGGCCGTGGCCCGGGCCACGCCGCCCGATGCGACCCTCCTCGCGTTCCTGCACGACCAGCCCACCCTCGAGTACTACGTGGGGCGCCGGATCGCGCAGGAGGACAGCGAGGGCCGGCTGCGGCACCGCCTCGCGTCACCCGAGCCGGTCTACGTGGTGCTGGAGGAGAAGGACTACGAGGACCGCCGAGCGCTCTTCCGGCGGCGGGTGCTCCGCCAGGAGAACCACATGCGCCGGGGCAGAACCCTGGTGCTCGCTACGAACCAAGCCAGAGTTCTTCGGCCCTCGCCTCGCGAGGGACCTGGGGATGGAGGTCGGTGAATGATCCTGAAACGCTTCTCCGCGGTCGCGGCCATCGCACTGACCGCGGCGCTCCTGTTGCCCGCCCCGTCGAACGCCGCCGGTGGCCCGCCACGGTTCCAGGATCTCGTCCGCGAGGATACGCTCCCGAACGGGCTCCGGGTTTTCCTCCTTCCGGACCGGAAGGCGCCGGTCGTCTCGTTCCAGGTCTGGTACCGCGTCGGCAGCCGGGACGAGATCCCCGGGAAGACCGGCCTGGCCCATCTCCTCGAACACATGATGTTCAAGGGGACCCCGACGCACGGCCCCAAGACCTTCAGCCGGGAGATCAGCCGCAACGGCGGTGACGACAACGCGTTCACCACGGAAGATCAGACCGTCTACTTCGAGAACATCGCCTCCGACCGGGTGGACGTCGCGGCGGAGCTCGAGGCCGACCGGATGACGCACCTGAGCCTGGACCCGGCGGGGTTCAAGTCGGAGCGCGACGTGGTGATCGAGGAGCGGCGGCTCCGCACGGAGGACGATCCGACCGGCGAGCTGGCCGAGCAGCTGGACGCGGCGGTCTTCACCGCCCACCCCTACCACAACCCGGTGATCGGCTGGATGGGCGACATCCGCGGGCTCACCCAGGCCGACGCCAGGGACTTCTACACCCGTTTCTACCGTCCCTCCAACGCGTTCATCGTGGCGGTGGGCGACTTCGCGCCCGATGCCATGATGGCGACGATCCGCAGGCACTTCGGCCCGCTGCCGACGCTCCCGCCCTCCGTCCACCGGTCCTTCCACGAGGCCGTCCAGAAGGGAGAGCGGCGCGTGACGCTGCGCCGACCCGGGGAGCTCCCCGCGGTCATGATCGCCTGGCACGCGCCCGGGCTCTCCGACGGCGACTTCGCGGCGCTGGAGGTCGCCGACGCGATCCTCTCCGAGGGACGCAGTGCGCGGTTGCTGCAATCCCTCGTCTTCGGGCAGGGGCTCGCGACGAGCGTGGCGGCCGATTACGACGGGCTCAACATCGACCCGCGCGTCTTTCTGCTCTACGCGCAGGTCTTCCCGGGGAAGAAGATCGGGGTCGTGGAGAAGGCGATGCTCGCGGAGATCGATCGGCTCGCGAACCAGGCCGTCACGGCAGCGGAGCTCGCGAAGGCGAAGACGCAGATCGAGGCGAACTGGTACCGGGCGCAGGACTCGGCGTTCTACCGCGGGATGCAGATCGGCCAGTACGCGATGATCGGGGACTGGCGGAAGATCGACGACTACCTCCCGGCGATCCGCAAGGTGCGGGCGGTCGACGTGCAGCGGGCGGCCCGCCGTATCTTCACCGAGGACAATCGCACGACCGGGATCCTGATTCCCACCGCCCCCCTCAAGGCGCCCGCCGCCGCACCCGGGCACGGAGGAATTCGATGAAGCGCATCGTGATCGCGGCCCTGCTCGCGATACCGGCGGTCGTCCTGCCCGCCGGGACGGCGCGCGCCGTGCCCGCGGAGACCGTCCTGATCGATCCCGGCGTGACGCTGATCGTCTCCCGCCGGCCGCAGATTCCTCTCGTCTCCATGGTGATCCTCTTCCGCGGCGGCACGCTGGTCGAGCCCGCGGCCAAGGCCGGCGTGGCCGCCCTCACGGCCGAGCTGGTCCAGCGGGGGACGCGGGCGCATCCGGGGGAGCGGTTCGCCACGGCGCTCGACGCCATCGGGGGGAGGATCGGCGTCGACGTCGGCACGGACATGGTCACCGTGACGCTCTCGTCGCTCACGAACCGGCTGGACGAGGCGCTCTCGCTCCTCGAGGAGCTGCTCGTCGAGCCCGCGTTCGCGCCGGCCGATTTTCAGAAGGTTCGCGCCGAAGCGATCGCCTCGCTCAAGGCCTCCGAGGAAGACCCCGGCTTCATCGCCAACCGGGCCTTCCTCCGGGAGCTCTATGGCGATCACCCCTACGGCCGGCTCGTGGAGGGATCGGAGACGACGCTCCGCACGCTCACCCGCGAGGACTGCGTGGCCTTCTGGAAGAAGATCTCGGGGGCGCGCGGCGCGACCATCACGGTGGCAGGCGACGCGACGGCGTCCGAACTGGCCGCGCGGATCAAGCGGCGGCTCCCGGCGTGGCGCGCGCGTCCGGGCTCGCCGCTTCCGAAACCGCCGCGGGTGCCGCCCCCGCCCGCGGGGCCGCGGCTCGTCACGATCGATCGCCCGCTCACCCAGACGACGATCGTCACGGGCGATCAGGGAATCGCGCGCCTCGATCCCGATTACTACGCGCTGGAGGTCTTCAACTTCGTGCTCGGCGGCGGCGGGTTCTCTTCACGGCTCACCGACGAGATCCGCGACAACCGCGGGCTTGCCTATTCGGTCCAGAGCGGATTCGAGGCGCGTCTCCTGGCGGGGCCCTTCGAGATACGGCTGGAGACAAAGAACCCCACGGCACGGGAGGCGCTGGATCTGCTCCGGGTCCAGGTGGCGGGGGCCATCTCGAAGGGGCTCACGCCGAAGGAGCTCGCCGACGCGAAGGCCTACCTCACCGGGAGCTATCCACGTCGCTACGATACGAACGACGAAATGGCCCGCTTTCTGGCCGCGACGGCCTTCTACGAGCTCGGCACGGGCTACGACAAGATCTACCCGCGCAAGATCAACGCCGTGACGCCGGCGGACGTCGCGCGGGCGGCGAAGGCCCACCTCCATCCCGATCGTTTCCTCGTGGTGGCCGTCGGCAGGATCGCCGAGACGGGACTGCGACCAAAGTAATGCCCCCCGGCCTCCGACAGGGTCGATTTACAGGGCCGCGCGGCCGTGCCTACAATCCCTCGGGGGCGTTCGGGGGAGCGCCCGCCGAGGGAGGCCATGGGCGCCAGGGAGCGACCGGATCTTCCGGAGATCTCCGCCGGCACGCGCGCATCCCTTCGCGCGATCGCCCGGGCCCTCGCGCGGATCGCGGGGGCGGAAGGCGCCAGCCGCCCTTCCGTCGCCATCCTGCTCTTCTCCGACCCTGCCGCGGCCCCGAAGGGGGCCTCGGTCCGGCGCACCGGCTACGAGGCGCGTCTCGTCGCATCGAGTAGCGGGACGCCCGCGAGACCCGCCGTCTTCCGTCTCGCCCGACGCCCGCCACAAACCCCGCACGCCCGCTCACGCCCCTCGCCGCCTTGCCAGCTGATTCCCGATCCCCTCGCACCCCGTGGCGCTCCGGCCGGACGCGCCGCGCTCGCCTTCCCTATCCGCCGCGGCGCCCGTGATGCCGGCCTGATCCTCTTGCGCGGCGCGCGCGCCGAGCTGGGGCGGCTCCGCTATGCGCGTGAGAGCGCGATCGCGATGGCGGAGATACTTTCTTGGGTGCTCATCGCCACCACGCCTTCTCGCGACGCCGCACGCCCCGGGGGCCTGGTCCCCCGGGACGAGGCGCAGTTCTTCGAGAAGATCATCCAGGCCTCTCCCGACGCGATCGTGGCCGCGGACCGGCGCGGAACGATCCTGCTCTTCAATGGCGGCGCCGAGCGGATCTCGGGCTACCGGGCGAAGAATGTCGTCGGAAGAATGAACGTCCGCGATCTGTACGCCCCCGGCGTCGCCCACGAGATCATGCACCGCCTGCGCAGCTCCGGCTTCGGTGGACCGGGTCGTCTGGACTCCTGCGTGGAGTCGCTTCGGGGGAAAGACGGTCACGAGATCCCCATCCGGATCTCGGCGGCCGTCATACTCGAGGACGGCGAGGTCCGGGCGACGGTCGGCGTCTTCACCGACCTGCGAGAGCGGATACGCCTGGAGGAGGGGCTCCGGGAGTCGGAGGAGCTTTACCGCGTGCTCGTCGAGACGGCGAGCCGGGCGAACCAGGGGATCATCCTCGTACGGGAGGAGCTCTGGGAGGCGAACGCCGTGATCTTTGCGAACGAGGAGTTCTGCCGTTTCACCGGCTGGTCCCTCCCGGAGCTGCGCGCGATGAGCCTCGTGGACCTCTTCGCGCCCGAAGGACTCGAGATCGCGTCGGAGGTCTACCAGGCCATGATGCGCGACGATCCGATCGGCCCCGCGCAACGCACGGTGCTCCGCACGAAGGGACGCGGCCGCATCACCGTCGAGACCTGCACGGCGCGCACGAGCTACCAGGGGCGCCCGGCGATCATCGGGTATTGCCGCGACGTGACGGAGCAGGCCCGGATGGAGGACACCCTTGAGCGGCAGGCGCTCGCGCTCTCGGAGAAGAACAAGGCGCTCGAGGAAGCTATCCGGAAGCTGCGGGAGGCGCGGGACGATCTCTCCGAGCAGCAGAAGCTCGCCGAGCTGGGCACATTCTCCGCCGGCATCGCCCACGAGATCCGCAACCCGCTCGGTCTCGTCCGGTCGCACCTCCTGCGGGTGCAGGAAGCCCGCGACGACGCCGCCCGCGACGCGGCGATCCGGGGGATCGACCGGCAGATCCGCCGCACGAGCGACTTCATCGAGAAGATCCTCTCCTACGCCCGCCCCACCACGCCGGTCCGCCGCCGGATCGATCTCAACCGGACGCTCTCGATGGCCGCGCGCTTCGCCGCGCAGGCCTTTCCGCTCCCCGCGGGCGTCGAGATCCGCCGCGAGTTCGATCCCGATCTCCCGCGCATTCTCGGCGATCACACCCAGCTCCAGGAGGTCTTCATCAACCTCGTGAACAACGCCATCCAGGCGGTGGGCACGGAGGGGACGATCCGCCTGGCCACGGCGCGCGAGGGTGACGGGTCCGTGCGCGCCGAGGTGATCGACACCGGGCCCGGCGTCCCCGAGCCGCTCCGGGAGCGGATCTTCCTGCCGTTCTTCACCTCCGGAAAGGGGAGCAAGGGGACCGGGATGGGCCTGGCAATCGCGCGGCGGATCGTCGAGGGGCATCAGGGACGGATCGAGATGGGGGTCCCGCCCGGCGGAGGAGCATGCTTCCGGGTGGTGCTGCCGCCGGAGGCCGGCGCCTAGCGAGGCGACGGACATGCTGGCATGGCGATTGCAAGGTTAGGACGCGATTCAGTCGGAGGAGATGCCGCGGGGAGAGGCCCGATCCCGCGGCTCGCGTGCGCCTGCCAACCCCATCAGGGATTCGTCATGGACAAGAGCAAGAGCCGGGTGCTGGTCATAGAAGATGAAGAAGAATACCTGCAGACCTACAAGGAGTGGCTTCAGCCCGAGGGTTACCAGGTCAGCTGGGCCATGGAGGCGGAAGACGCCCTCCAGAAGATCCGGAGCCTCCGGCCCGATTTGATCCTGCTCGACCTGCGGATCCCCCCGAGCCACAGCGTCGAGGGGGGCCTCGCCCTGCTCCGGCAGGCCCGCGAGGAGCACCCGGAAACAAAGGTCGTGATCACCACGGCCGACGGCACGAAGTCGACCGCCCTCGCCGCCATCCGGGAGGGCGCGACCGACTACCTCATCAAGCCCATCGACCCCGACGTTCTCCTGATCGTGGTTGCGCGCACGCTCGAACGGAAGCTCCTCGAGGAGGAGGTGCGCCGGCTCCAGCGCCAGCTCCAGTCCCGAAACACCTTTCAGGGAATGATCGGCAAGAGCGCGAAGATGCAGGAAGTGTTCTCCCTCGTGGAGAAGGCCTCCTCGACCACCGCGAACGTGCTCCTGCGCGGGGAGAGCGGGACCGGAAAGGAGCTCGTGGCGCGCGCCATACACGCCTGCGGGCCGCGCCGGAATTGCCCCTTCGTGGCCCTATCCTGCGCGGCGCTGCCGGAAGGCGTGCTCGAGAGCGAGCTCTTCGGCCACGAGCGTGGCGCCTACACCGATGCCAAGCAGCGCCGGATCGGCATGATCGAGTCGGCCCACGGCGGGACGCTGTTCCTGGACGAGGTGGGGGACCTTCCGCTGTCGACCCAGATCAAGCTCCTCCGGGTGCTCCAGGAACGGGAGTTCACGCGGGTGGGCGGTAATCAGACGATCCGGGTAGACTTGCGGATCGTTTCGGCAACCCATCAGGACCTCGAGGCGCTCAGGCTCGAGGGAAAATTCCGCGACGACCTCTACTACCGGCTCAGCGCCTTCGCGATCCACCTCCCGCGGCTCAGGTCCCGCGGGGAGGACATCCTGATCCTCGCCGAGCACTTCCTTGCCAAGTACTCGGAGATGGACCGGAAACTGATCCTTGGCCTCTCGCCGGAGGCCGCCGATCTGCTCATGGCCTATGGCTGGCCGGGCAACGTTCGCGAGCTGGAAAACGAGATCCACGGCGCGATCGCGAAGGCCGATCAGGGCGGTTGGATCCTCCCCGAGCACCTCTCCTCCGGGCTTCGTGCCGTGGAGGACCTGGTGCGGCTTGCGGGCGACCGGGAGGGGTCGCTGAACAGTGTTCTGTCGCAGGTGGAGCGGCTCATCATCAAGGAGAAGCTCGCCCGAAATGGGGGCAACCGCACCGCGACCGCGAAAAGTCTTGGGATCTCGAGGGTAAACCTCCATCAGAAACTCGCCAAGTACCGCATCGAGTGACCCGCCGCACTCATGCGAAGTGTCAACGATCCTTGACACCGCGCGTGTCAGGAACCTTTCCGGCAACCACATCCATTCCAACTTTTGAGAATCTCCCATCTTTCCCGCCGGCCCGCGCTCGCCTGCATCGGTGCCTGTCAAAGGTCCGTAACAGTCCGTGGAGCCTGTGACACGCGATTGCGTCCAACAGAGTGCTCCCCCCACCGCTTCGCCGATTTGGCACGATCCTTGAAGTCCGCAGAAAACGGGGATGGCACCTTTTCAGACTACGGACGGACGCAAAGCCCCAGGAGAGTCCCATGATCGTCGGTGTGACAAGGCCCGGGTCCGGAGCAAGTCGAGGACGCCGCGCTTCACGCGCGGAAAGGATCTCGCTCCCGACCCATCGAAGCGCCCATCGCGCTTCCACCATCGGCGACAACCCCGGACTCTCCCTCGTCCGTTCCGTCCGCCTGGAAGGGTGAAAGACGGATGGCCCCCATCCCTGCACCCGACGGGAGGCCAGCGACGTGACAGATGCGTCGCTGGCCTCTTGTCTTGACCACCGGGATCCGTGCCCATCCGCCGCCGCATCCCGCGCCCGCCGGTCCGCCGAAAGGCCGCCATCGGTTCTCCCCGGGGCGCTGGACGTGAAGGATCCTGGTCCGGGGGGAACGCCATGGCCAGGAAGCGCAAGATCCGGTTCACCGTGGCAGATGATGATTTCCGGCTCCTGCTCATGCTCGCACGCACCGAGCGCAAATCGATCGAGGATCTCTTCCGGGAATCGGTCCCGGAGGTTCTAGCGAAGTACAGCGTTCTGGTGCGGCTCTCCGAGGAGCCGTCCGATCCGGCGCTGGCACGCCGGCGGCGGCCCCAGGAGGCCGGACGCGGATGATCGTTTTTCGCCTGAAGCATCGCCGTAACGTGGGGGGAAACTTCCGCCGGTGTCCCGCGCGGGGCGCGGGACGGGAGGTGAGAGACACGTGAATGGCA
>JBGPLH010000094.1:0-10309 GCA_041486365.1 Thermodesulfobacteriota bacterium
CACCCCTTATCTGCTTTTCAAGGTCGCAGCAGTGGCGCTTGTGGTGGGAGGCGTCATCTACACCCTCAAGAACCGAAAACCGTGAAGGGCCGGTGAGCCATGGCGCGCTTGATCGCCGTCCTGAACCAGAAGCGAGACTTCCCCACGCGCTCAGGCCGGGCTAGGACGAGGCGAGACCGTTCTTGACGGCGAACTGCACCAGCTCCGCGCTGCTCTTCAGTCCCAGATCATCCATCATGCGGTACTTGTGGAAGGCGATGGTGCGGGGCGTGACGTTCAGGATCTCCGCCGCCTCCTTCATGGAGTGACCCTCGGCCAAAAGCTGCAGCACCTCGCGCTGGCGGGGGGAGAGACTGCGGGCGCCCTTCCGCGCGCCGGGCTTCTCGAGCAGGGTCGCCACCAGGTCCCGGGTGACGAGCGGCGTGACGTACGCCTTGCCGCGCAGGACCTCCTGGATGGCACGGAACAGCTCCGACGCGGCGGAGCTCTTGAGGAGATACCCGGACCCGCCGATCCGGAACGCCTCGGCGACGAGGTCCGGGTCGTCGTTCACCGTCAAGAAGATCAGCTTCGCGTCCGGCACCGTTTTGCGGAGCTGGCGGGCGGCGTCGAGCCCGTTGAGCAACGGCATCGAGATGTCCAGCACGATGACGTCGGGCTTGAGCCGCTGCGCGGCCTCCAGCAGCGCGCGCCCGTCGGACACCGCGCCGACCACCTTGCACTGGGGCTCCAGGAGCTTGCGGAAGGCGTCCTGCAGCAACCGGTGATCATCGGCCAGCAGCACCCGCGGACGGTTCATGGGGTGACGTCCTTCCGGCCCGTTCCGTCTCCTGCCTCGGGCACCTCTTCGGCAGGCGGCGGCGTCCACGCCACGACCCGGGTCCCACGACCTGGCTGTGAGCGGATCTCGATCTGACCCCCGACCAGCCGCAGGCGCTCCTGCATGCTCACGAAGCCGAGTCCTCCCTGGCCGCTTGCGGCCCCGGGATCGAAGCCCGCGCCGTCATCGGAGACGACGAGCCGGATTCCTCCGGCCTCTTCGGCCAGCGACACGCGGGCCTCACCCGCGCCGCTGTGCTTCACGACGTTCCGAAGCGCTTCCTGCACGACCCGATACAGGCAAAGCGACACGTCGTCCGGCAGGTTGCGCGGGACATCCCCGTGGGAGAAACCTACCTGGATCCCCCGCTGCCCGGAGATTTCCCGGCAGAAGCTCCTCACCGCGGAGACGAGGCCTAACTGGCTGATCTTGGCGGGATGGAGCTGGCGCGAGAGCTGCTGCACGTCGGAGGACAGATCCTTCACGCGGGCCGACAGGGCGTGCAGCTCGCTCCGGAGCCCGTCGGGCCTCTCCTCGTCGGCCAGCATCTCCAGGTCCACCGCCAGCAACGCGAGCCGCTGGTTGAAGTCGTCGTGGAGGTCCCGCGCGATGCGGGCACGCTCGCTCTCATGCGCCTGCAAGAGATGGCCGCTCAGCTCCCGCAAGGCTTCCTCCGATCGCTTCTGCTCGGTGATGTCCACGCAGGAGCCGATGTAACCACCGAAGCCGCCGCCCAGCTCGAACCGCGGCACCCCGGTGTCGAGGATCCAGCGGTATTCCCCGTCGTGCCGGTGCAGGCGGTACTCCATGGTGAAGGGCCGGCGATCCTCGAAGGCGGAAGTGTAGCTGCGCACGCACTCGACCAGGTCGTCGGGATGCACGCCCTGCGCCCACCCGTCGCCGATCTCCTCCTCGTGCGTCCTTCCGGTGAAATCGAGCCACCGCTGGTTGAAATAGACGCACCCCTTGTCCGGACCGGACATCCAGACGAGCATCGGCGCCGCGTCCGCCATCTGGCGGAACCGCTCCTCGCTGTCGCGCAGCGCCCGCTCCCCGCGGGCGCGCAGGAGCGCATTGGCGAGGATCCCGCCGAGGAGCTGCAGGCGCGGGAGCAGCTCCTGGGGCCAGACGCGGCCCTCGCGGAAGGAGCTGAAACCGAGGATCCCGATCGCCCTTCCCCCGACCGAGAGGGGAATGGTCAGGTGCGCCTTCACTCCCTCGCTCGCCATGTAGCGACGCTCGGTCGCGGCCTCGGGAGGCAGGTCCGCGGGGAGGCGATTGAGGACGAGGATCTCGCCGTTCCGAACCCGCTCCGTGTACCAGGGCAGATCCCGGCTCAGGAAGGCAGGTGGCAACGGCGGGATTCCGGGACGCGCCCAGGCGTGCGTGAGGCGAAGCTCCCTCCCATCGCTCGAGAACTGCGCCACGGCGGTCCGATCGACGTCCAGGAACAGGGCGATGCGCTCGAGCCATGCTCCGATGGCGACATCCAGCTCCGCAACGGGGACGTGGGCGAGGCCCGCGGAAAAATCCGAGAGCAGGGTCTCGAAGCGAAGCCGATCCCCGAGGCGTTCCTCCATCTCGATGTAGAGGGAAACGTCCTGCACGATCACGTTGACGCCGAGGACCGATCCGTCGGCGTTCAGCACGGGAAGGAAGCTCGCCCGCCAGCACTGCTGGACGTCGCTCGTGGTGGCGGCGCAGCGGACATCGACGCCGAGGATCGGTTCGCCCGCTTCGAGGACGCGCCGCAAGTGCGGCTCCAGGCGCGGAGCGAGATCGGGGATCACCTCGCCGACGGTCCGGCCGAGATGCTCGGCGGCGGGCCGGCGGTTCAGCCGGGCGAGGCAGTGGTTGACGCGGAGGTAGCGGAGATTGCGGTCCAGGAAACCGAAGCCGAACGGCGCGTTCTCATAGAGAGAATCGATCTCGCGAGAAGCCTTTCCTCGCGTCTGCGCGTCCGAGACGGCGGTTCTCGGCGGTGGCATCGGGATCCCTCATCCTGCCCCCTCCCGGGCCTCGGGGAGAGGGTCACGTCTCCAGACCGGGCAGTATCGTCCCGGGCGCGGACGGATGCAAGGACCCCAGGACCGGGGTCATCACCGAAATGGGAGGGCCGGGGAGTGGCCTATCCCAGGAACGGAATCGGGAAACAAACGGGCGGCGCGCGGAGAATAGCAGGGAGGCCGGGAGATACACCGGGACGCAGAGGTACGCCCGGCAATCCCCCGGCCTCTCGAAGGATCCCCTACGCTGGGCCGCCGATCCACGCGCGAGGACCCGTACGCCACTGGTGCCCGGATGAAGAATCCTTTGCGAAAGGTCCGGCCCGTACGTCGAGTCGTGTTCCTCTCCGGGCGCAAACGCTCCAGAGCCTCGCCCCCCCGACGCGCTATCCTTCGGGGGACACGCACCACGGTGAGGGGGCTCCTGCTCAATCAACTCGAGTGCATCCTGGAGGTTCTCCGCTCCCGCGTCAGCTGTCAGATCTCACAGTCTTCACGAAAAGAATTGACAGGCGTCCCGGCGCGGCACGGGTTGTGCAAAATCTTCCATTGCGGTAACAACGCTCCCGTCCGGGCGCGATCGAGGCCCATCCGCGAGCACGACTCCCGCATGGAGGAGCCATGATTCATCCTGCCCGATCCATCGCCCTGACGTTCCTGGCGGCGTTCCTCGCCCTGCCCTTCGCCCCGCGCGCCGGCGCGAAGCAGCCAGATGCCGGCGCGGTTCGCGAGGTCATCCGGGCCCAGGTCGAGTCCATCGGCGGCGGCCACACGGTTCGGATCGCGGGAGAAGAACTCACTCCCTGGACACCCCTGCCCGCGCTCTACCAGAAGGGTGACTACAGCGCGCAGTGGACCAAGCCTGCGGCCATCGACGATCTCCTCGTGGCGATCCGCGCCAGCGCGGAGGACGGTCTCGAGCCGGACGATTTCCATCTCGCCGCGATCGAGCGGCTCCGGAAGGAGAACGGCACCGACGCCGGGTCCGTCGCGGACCTCGATCTCCTCCTCTCGGACGCCCTCGCGCGGCTCGCCTACCAGATGCGCTTCGGCAAGGTCGATCCGTCGCGGCTCGATCCGGACTGGAACGTGACCGTCCGCGTGCGCGGCGTCGACGCGATCACTTGGATGCAGGAAACGATTGCCGGGTTACGGATCCGCGAGGCCGTGAGGAAGATCGGGCCGCAGCATCCGTTTTACGGGAAGGTCAAGGGCGGTCTCGCGGACTACCGGCGCATCGCGGCGGCGGGAGGCTGGCCGTCCATTCCCGAGGGGCCGACGATCAAACCCGGGATGACGGACCCGCGCATCCCGGTGATCCGCCGCCGGCTCGCCGTCACGGGGGACCTGCCGAATGCTCCCGCCGCCGGCGAAACGACCGACTACGATCCGGCGCTCCAGGCGGCGGTGCGCGCCTTCCAGGACCGTCACCTCCTCGACGCCGACGGAGCGATCGGTTCGGCGACCCTGAGCGCGCTCAACGTGCCCGTCGAGGATCGCATCGATCAGCTTCGAGGGACGCTCGAGCGGTGCCGCTGGGTCATGCGCGACCTGCCGGATCGCTTCGTTCTGGTCAATGTCGCCGGCTTCCGGATCTACTTCTTGGAGAAGGGCGAGCTGGTCTGGAAGTCCAACGTCGTCGTCGGCAAGCCCTACACCAAGACCCCGATCTTCAGGGCCGACATGAAGACCGTCGTCCTGAATCCCACGTGGACCGTGCCGGCGTCCATCGTGCGCAACGAGATAGAGCCCGGCATGCGGCGGGATCCCCGGTACCTCGCGCGCAAGGGCATCCGGCGGGCCGGCGATAAGTACGTGCAACCGGCCGGGCCGGACAACGCGCTGGGCCGGATCAAGTATCTCTTTCCGAACTCGCACAACGTTTATCTGCACGACACGCCGTCGAAGTCTCTCTTCGAGAAGACGAGCAGAAGCTTCAGCCACGGGTGCGTACGCGTGCAACACCCCACCGAGCTCGCCCCCTACGTCCTGGACGATCCCGCGTGGACCCTCGCGTCCGTCGATGCCGCCGTCGACACGGGCAAGACGCGCACGCTCACCCTCAAGAAGCCCATCCCCGTCCTGATCCTCTACTGGACGGCGTCGGTCGGGCTCGACAACCGGGTCTACTTCCGCCCCGACGTCTACGGCCGCGACCCCGCGCTCATTCGCGGGTTGAAGGCGCCTTTCACGCCGGGGAAGCACATCGAGGCGGAGCTCGGGGAGGAGTAGCGGGAAATGGCCATGGCATCGCCGGTCGACCCGTGCGTCCTCGCCATCGATCTGGGATCCGGCAGCGCGAAGGTGGTCCTCGTTTCGAAGCGGGGCGAGGTCGTCGCCTCCGCGACGCGGCCGATACGGACGCGGCAGCTTCCGGGAGGCGGCGCGGAGCAGGATCCTCGCGCGTGGTGGGCGGCCGTCATGGAGGCCGCGCGGGAAGCGCTCAAGGCGTCGAACCTCCCGCCCGAGCGCATCCTCGCGGTCAAGTGCGCGACGCAGTGGGCGGTCACCACGCCCGTCGACGCCGACGGCAATGTCCTCCACAACGCCATCTCGTGGATGGACACGCGCGGCGGGCCCCACAACCGGCGGCTCATGCAGGGGCCAATCAAGGTCGCGGGATATGACGCCTGGAAGCTGTGGCGGTGGATCCGTTCGACCGGCGCATGCCCCACGCAGTCGGGCGTGGACAGTCTCGGGCACATCCTCTTCCTGAAGCACGAGCGCCCGGAGATCTACGCGCGGACCCACAAGTTCCTGGAGCCGATGGACTACCTCAACCTGCGGCTCACCGGGAAATTCGCGGCCTCCTACGGGACCGTCTTCCCTTACTTCCTCACCGACAACCGCGACCCCAACCGCATCGATTACGACCCGGCGCTCTTGCGCCTGTCGGGAATCGACCGGGCGAAGCTGCCGGATCTGATGCCGGTGGACGCGGTGCTCGGCACGCTCCGGCCGGATGTCGCCGACGCGCTCGGGCTCTCGCGGGCGACGCGGGTCATGGCGGGCACCTGCGACGGCCACGCGGCCACCGTGGGCGCCGGGACGGTCGGCGACTACGAGGGCTACTTCTCCATCGGCACCACCTCCTGGCTCTCCTGCCACGTGCCCTGGAAGAAGACCGACCTTCTGCATCTCCTCGTGACGATGCCCTCGGCGCTGCCCGGGCGGTACATGGTCATGGCCGAGCAGGGCATGGCGGGACGCTGTCTCGAGTTCCTGAAGGACAACATTCTCTTTCCCGACGGGCCCTACGGCGTTCCCGCGCCGCCGGATGTCTACGAGATCCTGAACCGGGAGGCCGCGCGGGCGCCCGCGGGGAGCGATGGCCTCATCTTCACGCCCTGGATCAACGGCGTGCTCGTGCCGGCCGAGGACCCGGCCACGCGAAGCGCCTTCTTCAACCAGTCCTGGCGCACGACGCGCGCCCACTATGTGCGCGCGGTGATGGAGGGCGTCGCGTACAATCTGCGCTGGCTCCGCGGGCACGTGGAGAAGTTCGTCGGGCGGCGCTTCGCGCAGCTCAACTTCATCGGCGGCGCCGCGCTCTCCGACGTGTGGTGCCGGATCATGGCCGACGTCCTCGGCTGCCCGGTGCGCCAGGTCGCGGATCCGCGCAACGCGAATGCCGTCGGGGCGGCGATGGCGGCTTTCGCGGCGCTCGGCGAGATCCGGGTCGAGGACATCTCGGGCCTCGTGAAGATCGCCGCCGTGTACAATCCCGATCCGGCGAACCGGCGCATATATAATGAGCAGTTCGACGAGTTCATGGCCTTCTACCGGCGCATGAAGCCGATCTACCGGCGGCTCAATGCGCCGCGGGCGAAGGCGGGATGAGCGGGAAGTCGACCTGCGGGGGAGCGTGACGACCATGAGCGACGAGACGAAGCATTCAGATTCCGTGGCCGGATCCTCGGGGGGCATTTTGGGGGACATGCATCCCTACCGGGACGAGACGCCCAGCCACACGGCCATCCCGAACAAGGGCCGCGATCGCGCCGAGATCTTGCGCGAGCTGCGCGGCATGGCGCGGCGCGAGGACGCGCGCTGGGAGACCGGCCAGATCTCGGGCACCTACTACCACGGCGGCAAGGATCACTACGCGTTCCTGAACGAGGTCTTCGGCCTCTTCTCCCATGTGAACCTGCTCCAGCGGGACATGTGCCCGAGCGGGACGAAGTTCGAGGGCGAGGTCGTCGCGATGGTCGCCCGCATGCTGAACGCGGACGCGGCCCGGGTGCGCGACGCGAACGACGAAGTATGTGGCGCGATCACCTTCGGCGGGAGCGAGAGCATCATGCTGCCGATGCTCGCCTACCGGGAGCAGGCGCGGGAGGAGAAGGGGATCACCCTGCCTGAGATGGTGGTGCCGGACACTATTCACGTGGCCTTCGACAAGGGCGCGCACCTCTTCGGGATCAAGTTAATCCACGTGCCCGTCGGTCCAGATCATCTCGCCGACGTGGACGCGATGCGCGCGGCCCTCACGAAGAACACCATCGCGATCGCGGGCTCAGCGGCCAACTACCCCCATGGGCTGATCGATCCGCTGGAGCGCCTGTCGGATCTCGCC
Source organism: Thermodesulfobacteriota bacterium (assembly GCA_041486365.1). Classification (GTDB taxonomy): domain Bacteria; phylum JAUYMQ01; class JAUYMQ01; order JAUYMQ01; family JAUYMQ01; genus JBGPLH01. The sequence continues at coordinate 7,403 of JBGPLH010000094.1, forward strand.
CTCGAGCACGGGATCGGGCTTCACGTGGACGGCTGCCTCGGTGGTTTCCTGCTGCCCTGGATCGAGCGGCTCGGCCACGACGTCCCGCCCTTCGACTTCCGCCTCCCGGGCGTCACATCGATGTCCTGCGACACGCACAAGTTCGGCTTCGGCCTCAAGGGAGCGTCCGTCGTGCTCTACCGGAACCGTGCCCTGCGCCGCCGGATGTACTTCTCGACGACGACCTGGCCGGGGGGCCTCTACGCGTCGCCCACGATGGCCGGGAGCCGCTCCGGCGGGATCACGGCCGCCACCTGGGCCGCGATGGTGTCCCTCGGCGAGGAGGGCTACCTCGACGTCGCGCGCCGGATCATGAAGGCCGCGGACACGATCAAGGCGGGCGCCGCGGCGATCCCCGAGGTCGAGATCATCGGGAAGCCCACCTTCTGCATCGCGATCAAGTCGGACGCCGTGGACATCTTCCACGTGAACGACTATCTCGCGACGAAGGGTTGGCGTCTGAACGGCCTCCAGCGCCCGCCCGGTGTGCACTTCTGCATGACGCTGCCGCAGGCGGCGCCCGGCGTCGCGGAGCGTTTCGTGGCGGATCTGCGTGAAGCCGTCGCCTACGCGAAGGACCCGCCCCAGCCCATGCCTCAGAGCGGCGCGATGTACGGAGGAGGCGGCATGCAGATGGATCGCGACATGATCCGCGAGATGATGCTGCTCTGGCTCGACGAGACCTACGAGCCCTGAGGCCCCGTGTCCGGCATCGCCGTCATCTCCAATCCCAACACGAAGCGCAATCGTAACGCTCCCGACCTCGCGCGCCGCATGCGCGCGCTGCTCGGCGGGGATGGATGCGTGCTGGAGACGAAGAGCGTCGGCGACGTGCCTGAAGCGGTGAAAACCTGCCTGGCGCGAGAGGTGGATATCGTGGCGGTGAACGGCGGGGACGGCACGCTGCACGCGGTGGTGACCGCCCTGATCCCGGCCTACGCGAAAGCCGGCAAGGCGCTCCCGCCCATCGCCTGCCTTCGCGGCGGGACGATGAACACCATCGCCAAGAGCATGAAGACGGCGGCGGGAACGCCGCTCTCGATTCTGGAGCGCCTGGTGGAGAAGCATCGGCGCGGCGAGCCGCTCCCGACCGTCGAGCGCCATGCCCTCGATCTGAACGGCGGGGCCGAGCACGGCTTTCTCTTCGGGATGGGCCTCCCGGTGAGCTTCCTGCGGGCCTACTACGAGGGAGAACGACGCGGCCCCGTGAAGGGCGTGGAGGTGCTCGGGCGGCTGCTGGCTTCAGCCGTGACGGGCGGAGCGTACGCCCGGGCGGTGTTCTCGCCGATCCCCGCGGCCGTGTCGCTTGACGGGGGAGCGGCGCTTCGCAAGACGTACACCGCGATCACGGCAGCGACGGTAACGGAGGTGGGTCTCGGATTCGCGCCCTTTCGCCGTACGCTCGACGTTCCAGGCCGCTTCCAGATCCTCGCCTCCGCGGAGACGCCCCTCCGGACCGCGGCGCAGACCGGCCGCCTGTACCGCGGCGCCCGCCTCGCGGGCGACGTGATCGACGAGCTGGTCGCGGAGGCGCGGATCGAGACGGAGAATGATGCCGACTACATGATCGACGGCGAAATCAAGCGGGGCGGGAGACACTTCGTCCTGCGCGCGGGGCCACGGCTCCGGTTCGTGACGGGCGCGCAGCGATCAGCCGGCGCTGAGACTTGATCCCGACGTCGGCGGCAGGGCCCGAAAAACCGCGCCGCTTTGACCCGCTGCATCGGCGGCTGTTTCCACTTGCCTTCGAGCGCCTCAACGCTTCAAATCCCATTCCTTGAGTTTCTTCGCAGCAGTGCCGAACGGGCCGAGCTGGTAAACAGCCGCGCCCGTGGGCGAGAAGGTGAACGTCTCGAACGGCTCGGCGAGCATCTTGTCGAGGTATTCCCGGGTGGCGATGCCAGTGGTGACGTGCGGATTGAAATGTTCGCCTGAAGCCTTTTGAACAAACGCCGACACATAATCGATCATCTGCACGTCGAGCGCGGGATCGTCGTGCGCAGCGGTGAACGCGCCGATCGGACCGGTTTCCACCGTGAACGGGGCCACCGCGGCAATGATGTCCGCTTGCAGCTTGAGCAGTGCGGGCGTCGGTTTCGCGACAATGCCCGCGACGCCAAGCTCCCCGGCCGGGATGTAATAGTATTTGACGGCGTCCAGTTTCATCGCCTTGACGCTGGCGAGCACCTTGCCGACGGCGGCATAGACCTTGTCGAGGTCAGCGGTGCGGACGAAACGCTGGAGCATCGTGATGTGCGGACGGTGACTCGCATCCAGGGCGAACCCTTTCGGGTAGACCTTGAGCAGGCGGGCGTTGTTAGCCTCGGCATGGCGGAGCATCGTAGGGTCCGGCTCGAGCAGGACGTCAATGGCCGTGACTGGGGCCCTCCCGGCCGCGTAGACCTGCTTCCAATCGTCCTTCATGCTGACGACGGTCCAGCCCTCCTTCTTTGCCTGATCGTACAGGTCCTGCCGGAAGGCGCCGAGCATGGCGTCCGGCAATCCTTGTGCCGGACCGTAGGCGTATTCGCGCGCCGCATCGTCGTGCAGCACCAAAAGTTCGAACCGCGCGCGGCTGCCGCCCTGCGTGTATTCCAACATCTCCTTGTCGCCATTGGAGTTGCCAAACGCCATGACGGGCCGGCGGCCGATGTGCTGGTTGATGGCGATGGCCTTGCCGTCCTTGTCGTCATTGAAGTTCAGCTCCGGTAGACGCACGAGGACGGGTTTGCCGTCGCGCATTTCAAACTTCGTCTTGATGCTGCTGCCGACGACCTGTTCCGGCGGGATGCCATACACTTTCTCGGCCCAGGTTCGCATGAACTCGATGCCGCCCCCGGAGACGATGAAGGTCTTAAAGCCGTTCAC
>JBGPLH010000095.1:0-10136 GCA_041486365.1 Thermodesulfobacteriota bacterium
ACCGCCCATCCGCAGGTGGTGAACGGCGCATCCGATCTGCTCGTGGCCGTGTTCGGCGAGCGGGGGCGTCACGCGCGCGTGGCGCTCGGCGCCCCGTCGCTTCCCGCGAACGCGTGCGTCGAGCTGGAGATCCTCCTTGAGGTGGCCTGAACGCCCGTCCCGCGGCCTGGCCCTGGGCGCCGTCCTGATCGCGCTCGCCCTGGAGGCCGCCTGTCGAACGACGAAGACGGAAGAGGGAATCTCGGTCGATCTGCGCGCCGAGGCACCGGAGTACTACCGGACCATCGAGCGGCGGGTCAACGGGAACTGGGACAGGGGGCCCGGCGGCCTGTCCCCTCGGGTCGCCGGACACCCCGATCGGTCCGGCGGCGGCATCGTGATCGTCTCCTTCTCGATCGGGAAGAAGGGGGAGATCCTGGGAGTGCCCGGTGTGGAGGAATCCTCCGGCTCGGAACCCCTCGATGGGGAGGCGATCCGCGCCGTGACCTCCGCGGCGCCGTTCCCGCCCCTCCCGGCCGGCCTTCACACCGATCGCGTCGATCTGCTCTGGCGCTTCGAGCGTGTCCCCGCGCCGGGGCCATCCGAGTGAGCGGCCCTTCGGCCCGGCCCGCGCCGGCCTTCCCCGTGGACCTCGTCCTCTTCGACCTGGACGGAACGCTGATCGATTCGGCGCACGACATCGGGCTGTGCGTGAACGAGATGCTGCGCCGCATCGGACGCCCGTCCATCGACGAGCGCGTCATCTACGGTTTCGTGGGGAGGGGCGTCGTTCCGCTGATCGAGGAGACGCTCGCGGAGACGGCGCCGCCGGGGGAGACGCGCGGGCCGGAGACGCAGAGGGCGATCGCGCTCTTCCTCGATCTGTACGAGACGCACTGTCTCGATCACACGGAGCTGTACCCGGGGATCGGGGATCTGCTCGATCGCTACGCGAGCAAGCGGCTGGCCGTGGTCACGAACAAGATCGAGCGTTTCACGCGAAAGATCCTCGAGGGGCTGGGCGTGTGGGCCCGTTTCGACGTGGTGATGTCGGGCGACTCGATGAAGGAGAAGAAACCCCACCCGGGGCCGATCCTGCACGCGCTGCGCGAGACCGGCGTCGCGGCCGGGCGGGCGGTGATCGTGGGGGACTCAAGGCTGGACATCGAGGCGGGGAAGGCGGCGGGGACACTCACGTGCGGCGTGCTCTACGGCCTGCGGCCCGAGTCGGAGATCCGGGACGCGTCTCCCGATGTGATCGTGCGCACGGCGCCCGAGATCGGCGAGCGTTTCGTCTAGCTCGGCCAGGACACGGCGGCGACGGAGGAGGGGTCGGGAGCCCGGCGCGCGCAGATCTCCCGCCACTCCCCGAATCGCGCGCGCAGGACCTCGAAGTCCGATTCGCGGTCCACGTCGAGCGCCGCCCCGGGGCTGGGCACGCGGATCAGCCGGAATTCGCCCCCGAGCATCCGCGAGATCGCCCACTCGACGCGCGAGGCCGGGAGGAACCGGCGCAGGAAATCCGAAGTCCGCCGCCAGCCCGCGAGATCCAGCTTCATCGCCAGGTGCAGGAGCACGAACCCCCATACGGTGGAAAGTCCAACGACCCGCGTCCTGAGGATCGCGATGGCCAGGCGCAGGGCGTCGGCCATGTTGCGCTGGTAGCGGTGCCGGTACATCCGCTCGATCCGCTCCCGGTGATCGACACGGAGCGGCCGGGCGAAGTGCAGGTTGTTCTGCCGGAATCGGCCCTCCCGGAGCTGGAAGTAGGCCATCCGGATCCCGGGTCGATCGCGGGTGGGGTAGAAGGGTTCGAGCGACTCCTCCGACGTGAGGCCCGCCGCGTAATCCGCCCCGGAAAGGACGGCGGCGGCGAGGAAGGCCTCGATCTCCGCGGACTGGACCAGCGGGATGTCGCCCGAGAGGGCGAGCACCCGGCGATCGCGCTCCTTTGGGGTGGCGGCCTCCTCGGGCTTTTCCCCGGCGGCGATCCGATCGCGCGTGGCCGGCGAGAGCGTGTGGACGTAGGCCGCCCAGAAATTGCCCCAGAGATCCTCTTCCTGCGGGACGATCGCAACGTCGATCCGGAGACCGCGAAGGGTCGCCTGGCCCAGGACCGCGCGCAGGCGGGCGGGATCGCCCACCACGAAGGCCCGGCGGATGGAGGGCGCGCGATCCAGCGCAGCCAGCACGTGGGCGAGGAGGGGGACGCCTTCGATCTCCAGAAAAGCCTTGTTCTCGCCGAAAACGGTGTGGCTGTCCCGCCGGTCGCCGGCCAGCACGATGGCGTCACAGTAGGGTTCCATGGTCGCGCTCATCTTATCAGATACGGATCCGATGGGAGCCGGCCGACGGGGACGACGGGAGGGGGACCATGACCACCATCGCCGTCACTGGAGCCGCGGGCACCCTCGGTGCCCGGCTGTGTGAGGCGATGGCGGCGCGGGGCGAGGCCCGCGTGATCGGGATCGACCTCGTCGCGCCCCGGCGCCCGGCCCCGAACGTCCGGTACTTCCGTTTCGACCTCTGCGACCCCGGGCTCGCCGATCTGCTTCGCGCGCAGGGGGTCCGGGCGATCGCGCACTTCGCCGGGATCTTCGAGCCCGTCCGCGACCGCCGCGCGGCGTTCCGGGCCAGCGTCGAGTCGACGCGCGGGCTGCTCGCTGCCGCGCCGATCGCGGAGGTGGAGCACCTCCTCGTCGCGAGCAGCACGATGGCCTACGGCGCCCACCCCGACAACCCGCCCCTTCTGCGCGAGGGAGATCCGCTGCGCGGGAACTGCGCCTTCGCCCACGCGGCGGACATGGCCGAGGTGGATCGCTGTGCGGCCGGATTCGCGGCGCGCAACCCCGGCATGCCCGTCGCGGTGGTCCGTCCCTGCGTGGTCCTCGGCCCGCACGCGAACCACTATCTCGCCCGGATGTTCCAGCAGCCCGTCCTGCGGCTCCCGGCGGGCGCCGACCCCGCGTGGCAGTTCGTCCACGAGGACGACGTGGTGCAGGCCTGTCGAATCATCCTGGAGGGGCGGCGTGAGGGGACCTGGAACCTTGCGGGGGAGGGGACGATCCGGCTCTCCGAGTGCGCGGCGCGCCTCGGGATCCGCCTGACGCGCTGGCCGACCTGGGCGCTGGAGCCTGCATGGCGGATCGCCTGGCGGCTCGGGGTCCCCTTCTCGGAGGCGCCGCCCACGATGCTCCCGTTTTTCCGGTGGCCCTGGATCGCCGACGGATCGCGGGCGGCGCGCGATCTTGGCTTCATCCCGCGTCATGGCACCGCGGAAGCCTTCCAATCCTTCCTCAAGACTTTCGCCTGACCGGCCGAAGGGGAGGCGGAGAGGTGAACCATGGAAATCGAAATCCGGCGGGTGAAGGTCCGCATGCGCACCGTGAGCGGGACGATCTACGTCGGACGTGTTTACGTGCAGGAGAAGATGCGACTCACGGACGTGCTCAACGACGAGCGGGATTTCCTGGCGATGACGGAGGTCGAGGAGACCGACAACCCGCGCAAGGTCCCCTTCCTGGCCATCCACAAAAGCACCATCGAGACCGTCACGATCGTCCCGGAAACCTGAGCCGGCTCCGCCGGACCCTTTCGCTCGCGCTCGTCGCCGCGCTCCTGCTGATCCCGGCGCCGCCTTCGCTCGCCGGCGGCGCGCCGCGACGCATCCTCGCGCTCCTCACCGATTATGGCACCACGGACTTCTACGTCGCGACGCTCAAGGGGGCGATCCTCGCCGTCGATCCCGAAGCACGCGTAGTCGATCTCACCCACGAGGTCCCGCCCTTCGACATCCGGGAAGGGGCCTTCCTGCTAGCCGAATCGAGCCGTGAATTCCCGCCCGGCTGCGTCTTTGTCGCCATCGTCGATCCGGGCGTGGGGACCGCTCGCAAGCCCGTCGTGATCCGCGCGGGCGACGGCTCTCTCTTCGTGGGCCCCGACAACGGGCTTCTCGTCGACGCAGCCCGGATCCGGGGAATCGCGGAGACACGCGAGATCGCGAACCCGTCCTTCATGCGCCGGGGCGCGCTATCGAGCACCTTCCACGGCCGCGACCTCTTCGGCCCGGCGGGAGCCCATCTCGCGCGCGGCGACGATTTCCGGTCCATCGGCCCCCTGCGAAGGTCCCTCGTGGAGCTTCCCCATCGTGTTCCACGCGCGGCGCCGGGGCGGGCGTCGGGAGAGATCCTGCATGTCGATCGCTACGGAAACCTGATCACGAACCTGACGGAGAAACTGGCGCGGGAGGCGGGGCTCTCGCAGAGGTCGCGCCTGCGCGCGACGATCGGGAAGAACGTCTTCGACGTTTCCTTCGCGGGAACCTACGGTGACGTGCCGCGCGGAGAGCGGGTGCTCGTCGCGGGAAGCACCGGACGGCTGGAGCTCGCGATCAACGAGGGGAACCTGGGGAGAGCCATCGGCGCCCGCGCGGGAGACACAGTGACGATCGAGGCGCTCGTGCGCCGGTGACCTTCACGAACCAACGCCAATCTCCCGTCCTCCCAGGCGAGATACGAGCCATGCGCCCTCCAGCTCGCTCCCACCTCGTCCCAGGGTCCGCGAGTGCGCGGCAGGCCCCCTCCGGCGAGCCCTTCGTAATTAGGTAATTCTCATGAGATTCCGGCTTGATTCCCGGTGGAAGCCCCACTAGACTGAGCTCGCTTCAATCCCCCCCCAACGCGAGCGTCGATGTACGAGGAATTCTACAACTTCCGCGAGCGCCCGTTCAATCTCACGCCCGATCCCAAGTACCTGTTCCTGAGCGAACGGCACCGCGAGGCCCTGGCGCATCTGCTCTACGGGATCCGCCAGCGGTGCGGATTCATCCTCCTCACGGGCGAAGTCGGCACCGGGAAGACGACGCTGTGCCGCGCGCTGCTGCGATCGCTCGACGACGACACCGAGATCGCGCTCATCCTGAACCCGAACATGTCGTCCGTGGAGCTGCTCCAGACGGTGAATCGCGAGTTCGGGCTCCCGGGCTGGGGCGAGAGACGCAAGGCGCTCGTGGACGAGTTGAACCTGCACCTGCTCGCCCGGCGCGCGGCCGGGAAGAACCTCGTCCTGCTCGTAGACGAGGCCCAGAACCTTCCGCCCTCGGTGCTCGAGGAGCTGCGGCTCCTCTCCAACCTCGAGACCGAGAAGGAGAAGCTCCTCCAGATCGTCCTGATCGGACAACCCGAGCTGAAGGACTTGCTCCGGCGCCCCGAGCTTCGCCAGCTCGACCAGCGCATGAGCGTGCGCTACCACCTCTTGCCGCTCGATCTGCGTGAGACTCGCGACTACATCGATCACCGCCTCGGGGTGGCCTCGGACAAGCCGGGCGTGCGCTTCAGCCAGGCGTCGGTGCGGGGCATCTACGGGTTCAGCCGCGGCGCCCCGCGCCTCATCAACATCGTCGCCGACCGGGCGCTCCTCACCGGCTTCACGCGGAGTCGAAGGCGCGTCACGCGCGGGATCGTACGGGACGCGCTGCGGGAGGTGAGGGGCTTGGGCGCCGGAGTCCCGCGGACGTGGATGATCGCCGCCGCGGCGGCCGCGGCCGCCGCGATGGTCGCGGGCATGGTCTTCTGGCCGACGGCGCGGGGGACGGTCGGGACGACGATCGCGGCGTTCTTCGAGGGGAAGCGGCCCGCCGTTATCCCGTCACGCCTCCTGGCCGAAGACCAGCCCGGTTCCCGCAAGCTCCGGGTGGTGACGCCGTCCTCCATCTCGCTGGTCCCGGAGGAGCTGCTCCCGGCGCCGCCGGCGCCGGACACGCTCCTGAGAAGCCTCGCCACGGAGGACCCGGGGCAAGCGTGGACCGCGGCGGTCAACGCCGTCCTGCGCCGTTGGGACGCAGGACTCGTCGCGGGATCCGATGTGGGCTACGACCTGCGAGTGGCCGCGCAGGAGGCGGGATTGCTTTCCACGCGCTGGTCCGGGTCGCTCGCCGATCTCACCAAGGTGAACCTGCCGGCCCTGCTCGAGCTGGAGAACGCGGGTTCGGGCCCGCGCTACGTCGCGATCGTCGGATACGACGCCCGTGGCTTCATCACGAACCTCGATGATCAGGCGCGTCTGCCCATCTCTTCACTGGAGCCCCTCTGGACGGGCAACGTGTTCGTCTTCTGGAAGGACCACGGCGAACTGGGAGACGACCTCAAGGACGGCGCCACGGGCCCCGGAGTCCTCTGGCTCAAGAGCGCCCTGACGACCCTCGGCTACTACAAGGGTTCACCTGCGCCGGATTACGACCTGAACCTCCACGTGGCCGTGGCGGCCTTCCAGGCGGCGCATGGACTGGACCCCGACGGGATCGTGGGCGAGCAGACAAAGATGCTCCTGTACAGCCTGATCGACAGCTACCACTCTCCACGCCTCACCGCATCCCGGTGATTCCGGACGAAACAAGAGAAGGACGATGAGCTCGATCCTGGACGCCCTCCGCAAGCTCGAAGGAGAGAAAGCGCCCCAGCCCGGGTCCGGCGGGAAGAAGGGCGATCTGTTCCAGCCACCTTCGCCGCAAGGGAGATCGGGCGCGAGGAGATGGGTCATCGGTATCGCCGTGGCGGCGATCGCGGTCTTCGCGGTCACTTTCGTGCTGGGCAAGCGCGATCACGCGAAGGATTCGAAGCAGGCGACGCCACCCCGAGTGGCGGGCGCGCCGGAGCGTCCGACCCCGGGCCCGAGGACATCCCTTCCGGGAGATGGGCGCCGGATGAGCGCGGAATCGAAGGTCCTGCGAGAATCGATGCTCGCCCGCTACCGCTCGCTCAGGGAGCGGGAGCGCGCCCGGGTGGCCGAGCGGATGGCGAAGCGGGGTGAGGTCAAGCCGCAGGCCGGCGCGCCTGCAGCGCCGGTCACGCCACCGGTGATCGAGCAAGCACCTCCCGCGGCAGTCGCGGCGACGCCCGGGCAGCCTGCCCCGGGCGCTCCTTCGCCCACGTCCGGCGCGCCTGCACCCACCGTGACCCCACCGGTCGCGGGTAGCCCCGCCGCGCCCGAAGCCCCCTCCGTGCCGCAGGCCGCTTCGACGGCGCCCATCGCGCCGGTGGCATCCGCAGCCGTGCCGCCCGTCGCTCCAGCCCCGGCGGCACCGGCTCCGGTCGCTCCTCCCGCCGCAACGCAGGCATCCCCAGCCGTCACAGCAACAACGGCCGGGAGGATAGCCGCGCCCGCCGTGACAGCGCCCCCGGCCATGGCCACCCAGCCCACCACGACCGCCACCGGTGCGCAGCCCACGAGGACCGCGCCGGTCCGCGTCGCTTCCGCGACGGCCGTCCTCGAGCGCCCGGCCGCGAAAGCGCAGGAAGCCGACGCCTCCATACCGTCCGTGCCCCAACGGATCGAGAAGGGGAAGACACCGCTGCTCCTCATCACCGAGGTGACCTACCACGACCTTCCCGAGCGACGCTCGGCCTCCATCCAGGTCGGCGGCGGTCGGCCTCGCGTGGTGCACGAGGGGGACTCGGTCGACGGCTTCAAGGTGAACCAGATCCTCGCCGGCGCCGTGGAGCTCGAGGTCGGCGGAGGCCCTGTCATGCTCGACGTGGGCGAATCGATGTCCCTCACAGTGAGCTCCCCCGACTTCCACTAGGTTGCAACCCCGCCGGCTTCGAACCGTCTCCCACAGGCGCCTCGCCCGGTGGGCACCGACGCGTGCAACGCGACGGAGGATCTCTTATGCTCCTCCCCAGGGTTTGAAGACCCCGCGGGAGAAGACGCCGTGCTGATCACGCTCGACTACGGCCGAACCGGCCTGCCCGTGGAGGTTCCCGACCGGAACCTCGCGGAGGTGATCTCGCTCCCATCCGAGCCGGCGCTCCCCGATCCGGCCTCCGCCGTCGCCCGGGCCCTCGAGTCTCCCATCGGGACGCGGCCGCTCCGCGCTCTCGCGCGGGGCCGCCGCGACGCCTGCGTCGTCATCTCCGATCGCACACGCCCGGTCCCCTATCGCGATCTGCTCCCGCCACTGCTCGAGGCACTGCGGTCCGCCGGCCTTCCCCGCGACCGCGTGCTGATCCTCGTCGCGACGGGGCTCCACCGCGCGGCGAGTCGTGAGGAGCTCGACGAGATGCTCGGGCCCGCCATCGCATCGGCGTACCGTGTCGAGAGCCACGCCGGGCGCCACCCCGGGAGTCACGCCCACCTCGGGACCTCCGCGCGCGGCACCCCGATCGCCATCGACAGGCGCTACGTGGATGCGGATCTCAAGGTGCTCACCGGCCTCATCGAGCCGCATCTCATGGCGGGGTACTCGGGCGGACGCAAGGCCATCTGTCCGGGGCTCGCATCGATCGAGATGATGCGCGTCGAGCACGGTCCCGCGATGCTGGAGGGGAACATCGGCAACGGGATCCTCGAGGGGAATCCGTTCCACGAAGACATCGTCGACATCGCGCGCCGGGCCGGCGCCGACTTCCTCGTGAACGGCGCCGTGAACCGGGCGAAGGCGCTCACCGGCGTCTTCGCCGGGGATCTCGAGGCGGCCTTCCTCGAAGGCGTGCGTCACGTCGCCGCGGCGACGATCCGCTCGATCGAGGCGCCCGTGGACATCGTCGTGACGAGCGGGGGCGGCCATCCCCTCGACGCGACCTTCTACCAGTCGATCAAGGGGATGATCGGATGCCTCAACGTGCTGCGCCCCGGTGGGACCATCGTGATAGCGACCCGGGTGTCGGAGGGGATCGGGAGCGAGGAATTCCGCCGGCTCCTGTCCGGCATGGAAAGTCCGTCGGCCTTCATGGAGAAGATCTTCCGGCCCGACTTCTTCGCCGTGGACCAGTGGATGGTTCAGCACCTGTGCCAGGTGCTCCGCAAGGCCCGCGTCATCTTGGTGAGCGAGGGGCTGTCGCCCGGAACGCTGCGGGAACTGCACGTGGAGGGCGCAGACTCGGTGGAGGCGGCAATCGCGGAGGCCTTGGAGCGGCACGGATCGGAGGCGTCGATCGCCGTGATTCCGGAGGGGCCCTACGTGCTCCCGACGGTCCGCGGCGAATTGCGCTCTATCGTCGGCGCCTGAAGGCCTGGGAGAACTCCACTGGACAAGACGCGCCTGTCCGACTATGGACCAGAGGACCCGAGCGCAGCGAGCGCGGACTGTGCATATGACCCCCGGGACCTCCGGGAGGAGGAGTGGCGCCTCGCGTGGCTCCGTTTCACGGTGCAGCGCCTCTCCCGATCCATCGAACGCGAGCCGCTTTCCTATAGGGAGGCGGTGGAGCGAGTGGCCGATGCCCGCCGGGCGATTCTCGCCCGATTTCCTACGAAGGGAGAGGTCTACGAGCTGGTCTACGCACCGCGCTTCCGCCGCCTACTGGAGGAACGCTTCGGCCGGGCCCCCCGGGAACAGGTCATCCGGCTCTGAGGACCAGGCCCGGGGCCTCCCTTTCGCTTTCCGGCGGCTTTTGACTATAATGCTCCGGCCATGCGGGGCCTCGGGTCATCGCAGCGCCGGCGCTCACCCCCCGCCCTCGCTCGCGTGATCGGTATCGTGCCGTCTGACCTTTCCCGTTTCCTGGCGGCCGCGCATGTGCGGCCCCACCGAAGGAGAAGACCAATGCCTGAGACGATCCAGGAAGTCATCCAGGGCATGCCCGGTCAGTTCAACACCGACGCGGCCAAGGGCATGAACGCCGTCTACCAGTACGACATCACGGGGGACGGGGGCTCGCAGTTCTACACGGACATCAAGGACGGCGCGCTCCAGGTGAAGGAGGGCACGCACGCGTCACCCAACATCACCATCACGATGGCCGCCAAGGATTACCTCGATCTCGTGAACGGCAAGCTCAACGGCCAGATGGCGTTCATGAGCGGCAAGCTGAAGATCAAGGGGGACATGTCCCTCGCGATGAAGCTGCAGAGCCTCTTCCGGCCGGTGGCCTGATCGGCCTGTCCAAGAGTGCGCACGTCACGGGGCGACCGCAGGGTCGCCCCGTTTTTTTCCTGACGGGCTGGTCCCGGAGCCGCCCCGTTTTCTCTTCCAACCGGAGGTCCCCCTCAAAGAGGGGGCCGACAAGAATCGGAGCCGGAGGTCCCCCTCGAAGAGGGGGCCGACAAGAGTCTGAGAAGTTGCCGGGGCGCGGACGATGTGTCCGCGCCCCGGGATGGCGTGGGGGGAGGTGGAAGGAAAAACGTGGGTACAACCTCCGGCGCGACGCCGGCTCTCAGCG
>JBGPLH010000096.1:0-10071 GCA_041486365.1 Thermodesulfobacteriota bacterium
GGGATTCGATATCTCCCTCACGGAGCTGAACGAGGGGTTCATCGCGCGGGCCGGAAGCCCCGCCGGAGAGGAGGTCCTTGCCTCGCTCGCGCTTCCCCCGGCCGCCGACGCGCTGTGCGAGCTGGAGCGTTGGGACATCGAGGAGTGCGCGCGCTCGATTCACCGCCGCCTGGACACGAGCGATCTCCCCGCGCTGCTCTACGCGAATCTAGAACACCCGCGATGGGACGAGGTGGCAAAGCGGTGCCTGTCCTGCGGCAACTGCACGATGGTGTGCCCCACCTGCTTCTGCCACGACGAATTCGACGAGCCGAGCCTCGACGGGAAGCGCTCGGAGCGCGTGCGCGTCTGGGACTCCTGCTTCAACCGCGAGCACGCGCAGGTGAACGGCCACAACTTTCGCCCGCACATCAGCGACCGTTACCGCCAGTGGCTCACGCACAAGCTCGCGTCCTGGATCGACCAGTTCGGGTCCTCCGGATGCGTCGGCTGCGGCCGCTGCATCACCTGGTGCCCCGTGGGGATCGACCTCATCGAGGAGATCGGGGCCATCCGGGGGAGCAAGGGCGATGGAAGCCGCTAGCCCCCTGGGATATCTCCGGCCCGAGCCGGTCCAGATCGTCGAGAAGCGGAGCTTCGGCCCGGACATCCACGCCTACCGCCTGCGCCTTGTCGACCCCGCGGCGCGCCCCCGCTTCGATTTTCTGCCGGGGCAGTTCAACATGGTCTACGTCCCCGGCGTGGGCGAGGTGGCGATCTCGATCTCCTCTGATCCCGAGGAGGAGACGCTAGAGCACACGATCCGGATCGTGGGCCGCACGACCCGCGTGATCGCGAAGCTCGACGTGGGTCACGTGCTCGGGATCCGCGGCCCCTACGGCACGCCCTGGCCGCTGCACGAGTCGCGGTGGAAGGACGTGCTCGTGATCACGGGCGGCGTGGGATGCGCGCCCGTGGCGGGCGCCGTGGACTACATGTTCCGTCGCCGGGCCAACTACGGCCGGATCACGATCCTCCACGGCGTGAAGAAGCCCAAGGACCTGATCCACCGCGAGCGCTTCGACATGTGGCGGCGTGAGCCGAACACGCGCGTGCTCCTGGCCTCCGACGAACCCGATCGCCAGTGGAAGGGGCACCTCGGCGTGGTGACGGAGCTGTTTGATCAGATCGAGATCGATCCGGCGCGGACCGTGTCGTTCCTCTGCGGGCCGGAGGTCATGATGCGTTACGCGATCGGGCGGATGCGCGACCTCGGCCTCAGCGAGGACCGGATCTTCCTCTCGATGGAGCGGAACATGAAATGCGCGGTGGGCCTCTGCGGCCACTGCCAGCTCGGGCCGGAGTTCGTCTGCAAGGACGGTCCGATCTTTCCCTACAGGCGGATCAGGAAATTCCTGGGCGTGAGGGGCCTGTGAACGGCAAGCGACCGCGGCTGGCGGTGTTCAAGTTCGCGTCCTGCGACGGATGCCAGGTGTCGATCCTCAACCTCGAGGACGAGCTGATCGAGCTCGCCGAGCGGTTCGAGATCGCGCACTTCCTCGAGGCTTCGAGCCGCGTGGAGCCGGGGCCCTGGGACATCGCGCTCGTCGAGGGGAGCATCACCACGCCGGAGGACGCGGAGCGGATCAAGCGCATCCGGGCGGAGGCGGGCACGCTGATCACGATCGGCGCCTGCGCCACGGCGGGCGGGATCCAGGCGCTGCGCAACGTGGCCGACGTGGAGGAGATGAAGCGGCACGTGTACCCGCACCCCGAATGGATCGCGACGCTCGAGACCTCGACGCCCATATCGAGCCACGTGAAGGTCGATCACGAGATCCACGGCTGCCCCGTGGACAAGCACCAGGTGCTCCGCGTGCTCACCCGGGCCCTGCTGGGCGCGACGCCCGATCTCCCGGGCGCAAGCGTGTGCCTGGAGTGCAAGCGCGCGGGGAACGTCTGCGTCATGGTCGCCAAGGGAATCCCCTGCATGGGTCCCGTGACGCGGGCCGGCTGCGGCGCCATCTGTCCCGCCATGGGGCGGGACTGCTACGCCTGCTTCGGGCCCGCCGACGATCCGAACCCGGAGTCGCTCGCGCACCAGTTCCAGACGATGGGCGTCTACGCGCACGACGTGGCGCGGCGATTCCGCGGCACGAACGGATGGAGCCCCGAGTTCCGCCGCGTGGCCGATCGGATGGAGAAGCGCTCATGACGGAGAAGCGCACGATCGAGGTGGGTGCCCTTGCCCGGGTGGAAGGGGAGGGCGCGCTGCACCTCACCTTCGAGGGGGACCGGCTCACGGATCTCCGGCTGCAGATCTATGAGCCGCCCCGCATGTTCGAGAGCTTCTCCCGAGGCCGTCGCGGCGCGGAGCTGCCCGATCTGCTCGCGCGGATCTGCGGCATCTGTCCGGTGGCCTACCAGATGAGCGCCGTCCACGCGGTGGAGGAGGCCTGGGGCGTCGCCATCGAGCCGCCGATCCGGGCGCTGCGCCGCCTGTACTACGCGGGCGAGTGGATCGAGAGCCACCTCCTCCACATGATGTTCCTCGCCGCGCCCGACTACCTGGGGCTCGACGACGGCTTCGCCGTCGCGCGGGAGCATCGCGCCGAGGTGGAACGCTCGCTCAGGCTGCGCAAGCTCGGCAACAGGATGATCGCCCTCCTCGGCGGGCGCTCCGTGAACCCCGTGGGCGTCTGCGTCGGCGGGTTCCATCGGATCCCCACGCGCGCGGAGCTGTCGGAGCTGGCCGACGAGCTGCGCCACGCCCGCGGAGAGGCGGAATCGCTCCTGCACTGGTTCGCGCGGCTGCCCGTGCCGCGGCGCCCGCAGGAGATCGAGCTGGTCTCGCTCCGCCACGGGTCGGAGTACCCGATGAACGAGGGGCGGATCGTCTCGAACCGCGGGCTCGATATCGCGCCGGCCGGGTTCGACGACGCCTTCGAGGAGACGCAGGTCCCGCACTCCACGGCGCTCCACTGCCGCCTGCGCGGCGGCGGGTCCTACCTCGTGGGGCCCCTCGCGCGGGTCCTGCTCAACCGGGAGCAACTGTCGCCGAGCGCGGCCGCGGCGCTGTCCTCGCTCCGCGAGCGGTTCGCGGGCGCCGATCTGGCGGCGTCGGTGTTCGCGCGCGGGATCGAGGTGATCGAGGCGATCGACGTCGCGATGGACGTGATCGACGAGTACGAGCCTCCCTCGGCTCCGGCCGCGCCCCACACGCCGCGGGCGGGCACCGGCCACAGCGCCACCGAGGCGCCCCGGGGGACGCTCTACGTGAAGGTCGAGACGGATGACGTGGGGGATGTCCGGCAGATCCGCATCGTACCGCCCACCTCGCAGAACCAGGCGCGCATCGAGGACGATCTCCGGGCCTTCGCGCCGGGGATCCTCTCCCTGTCCCAGGACGACGCCCGGCGGCGCTGCGAGGCGGCGATCCGCGACTACGATCCCTGCATCTCCTGCTCGACGCATTTCCTCACGCTCACAATCGCCCGGCGGGATGCGTCGTGCGGATCCGGGTGATCGGCGTCGGTACCCGGCGCGGGGACGACGCGGCGGGCATCGCGGTGGCGGAGATCCTCGCGCGACAGGCGCTGCCCGCCGGGGTCACGGTCCGGATCTGCGAGCGTCCCGGCGCGGATCTGATCGACGAGATGGACGGGGCCGATGCGGTCGTGCTCGTGGACGGCACGCGATCGGATCACCCCGCCGGCACGGTGCGCCGCCTCCGGTCCGGGGAGATCGCCGCGGGGCCGGCGCTGTCGACCCACGCCTTGGGCGTGCGCGAGGCGCTCGGCCTGGCAGATGCGCTCGGTCGATTGCCCGCGCGCGTGGAGATCGTCGGGATCGAAGCCGGCGACGCGCGGGAGGGCGATCTCTCATCGCCCGTTCGCGATGCCTTGCCCCTGGCGATCGCGACGGTTCGCGCGGTGATCGAGGAGACGGCTTCCGCCGGGGCGCGGGGGACCTGAGGGCTCCGCCATGCACGAAGCGAAACTGTGCCTGTCGCTGATCGATCTCGCCGAGACGCACCTCCGCCGCGCGGGCGGCGAGCGGATCGCGGCAATGCGCCTGGAGGTGGGCGACCTCTGCGGCGTGATTCCGGAAGCCCTCGAGGCCGCGTTCCCGATCTGCGCCTCGGGCACGCGGGCCGAGAACGCGGCGCTTCATATATATAGGACGCAGGGGCGGAACCTCGTCCTGCGGGACATGGAGATCGTCTGATGTGCACGACCTGTGGCTGCGGCGAGCCCGACCTTCCCGCCGGGACCGTGACCCACCACACGCATCCGCCGGACACGCGGCGGATCCGGGTCGAGCGCTCGATCCTCGAGGAAAACGACCGGCACGCCGAGGCGCTGCGCAAGAGCCTCGCGGAGCGCGGGATCGAGGCGATCGGCCTTCTCGGCGGGCCGGGCGCCGGGAAGACGACCTTGCTCGAGGCCACGCTCGCGCGCCTCGGCTCAGAGGCCGCGTCGCAGGCCGCGGTAGAAGGTGACTGTGCGGGCGACCGCGACGCCCGGCGCGTGGCGGCCCGGGGCGCGCGCGTGGTGCAGGTGGTGACGGGGGCCGTCTGCCACCTCGACGCGCACCTCGTCGGGCACGCGCTGGAGGATCTCGACCTGGCGGGCGTCACGCGCCTGTGGATCGAGAACGTCGGGAACCTCGTCTGCCCCGCGCCGTTCGCCTGCGGCGAGACGCGCCGCGTGGTGCTCGTCTCCACGGCGGAGGGGGACGACAAGCCGGAGAAATACCCGGCGATGATCGCGGCGGCCGATCTCCTCGTGATCACGAAGATCGATCTGCTTCCCCACGTGGATTTCGAGCCGGACCGCTGCACGGCCGCCGCGCGCGTCGTCCGGCCGGATCTGCCTGTGTTCCGGCTGTCGGCCCGGACGGGCGAAGGGATGGACGCGTGGCTCCGCTGGTTGGGCGAAAGCCCGGGCGAGGGGAGGGCGTAGCCATGTGCCTCGCGGTTCCCGGACGGGTTCGCGTGGTGGAGGAGTCCGACGGGCTCCTCCTTGCCACGGTGGACTTCGGCGGCGTGCGCAAGCGCGTATGCCTGGAGACGCTGCCGGAGGCGAAGGTGGGCGACTGGATCCTGGTGCACGCGGGCTTCGGGCTGCAGATCCTCGACGAGGCCGCGGCGGAGGAAGTCCTGCGCTGGGTGGCCCCACGGGCCCGGTCCGGAGGGGACGCATGAAGTATGTGGACGAGTACCGCGATCCCGAGGCGCTCCGGCGCGCGGCCGGCCGGGTCCTCGACGGGGCGACGCGCCCCTGGACGCTGATGGAGGTGTGCGGCGGCCAGACCCACGCGATCCTCGAGAGCGGCCTGGACGCGCTCATCGCGGAGCGCGTGACGCTGCTCCACGGCCCCGGCTGTCCCGTCTGCGTGACCCCCCTCGAAACGCTCGACCGCGCGGTGTCGCTCGCCGGGACGCCCGGTGTGATCCTCTGCTCCTTCGGCGACATGCTCCGCGTCCCCGGATCCCGCGGCGATCTCTTCGGCGCCCGCGCCCGGGGCGGCGACGTGCGGATCGTCTACTCGCCGCTGGACGCCGTCCGGCTCGCCGCGCGAACGCCCGAGGCCAGCGTCGTGTTCCTCGCCGTGGGTTTCGAGACGACGATTCCCTCCGTCGCGGCTGCCGCGCGCTGGGCGCGGAAGCAGGGGCTCACGAATTTCTTCCTGCTCGCCTCCCACGTCCGCGTGCCGCCCGCGCTCGCGGCGATCCTGGAGGCGCCGGGCTGCCGCGTGGACGCCTTCCTGGCCGCGGGGCACGTCTGCACGATCATGGGGACCTCCGAGTACGAGCCGATCGCGCGCCGCTTCCGGGTGCCCATCGTCGCCACGGGCTTCGAGCCGCTCGACATCCTCCAGGGGATCGCCCTCGCCGTGGATCAACTCGAGCGCGGCGAGGCGCGCGTGGAGATCCAGTACCGGCGCGCCGTGCGCCCCGGGGGGAATCCGGCCGCGCGGGCCATCGTCGAGGACGTGTTCGCCATCGGCGATCGCCCCTGGCGCGGGATCGGCGTGATCCCGGACGGCGGATTCGTGATGCGCGAGTCCTGGGCGGGGTTCGACGCCCTGCGCGCGTTCCCGGATCTGCTGAGCGAGATCCCGCGCGAGTCGCCCGCCTGCCGCGCGGCCGACGTGCTGCGCGGGGTGCTCAGGCCGCCCGAGTGCCCCGAGTTCGGCCGCGGCTGCACGCCCGATCGCCCGCTCGGCGCGCCGATGGTTTCGGCCGAGGGAGCCTGCGCGGCGTACTTCCATTACCGGATCGCCGGAGCGGCGGGGGAAGCCGGCGCGGAGAGCATCGCATGAGCCGCGCCTACGACCCGAATCGCCTCGCGAGCCCGATCTGTCCCCTGCCGGTCGAGTCCGATCTCATCACGCTTTCCCACGGGGCGGGGGCGGGCGCGAGCGCGCGGCTCTTCGAGCAGGTCCTCTGGCCGCATCTGAAGAACGAGGCGCTCGGCGCGCGCCACGACGGCGCCGTGCTCGACGCGGGCGGCGCCCGGATCGCCTTCACCACCGACACCTTCGTCGTGCGCCCGATCGAGTTCCCGGGCGGCGATATCGGCGTGCTGGCGGTGCACGGCACGCTGAACGATCTGGCGATGTGCGGCGCCCGGCCCATCGGGCTTTCCTGCGCGTTGATTCTCGAGGAGGGCTTCCCCCTCGCGACGCTCGGGCGCGTGGTCGCCTCCATCGCGGGCGCGGCCCGGGCGTCCGGAGTCGAGGTCGTCACCGGCGACACCAAGGTGGTCGAGCGGGGGAAGGGCGACGGGATCTTCGTCAACACGGCGGGCGTGGGGATCGTGCCGCCCGGCCGCGACCTGCGCCCCGCGCGGGTGGAGCCCGGAGGAATCGTGATCGTGTCGGGCCCCATCGGCTGCCACGGTGCGGCCATCCTTTCGGTGCGCGAGGGGCTCGAGTTCGATTCGGACATCGTGAGCGACACGGCCGCCCTGCCGGACCTGGTGGAATCGCTGCTGGACGCGGCGCCCGGGACGCGCTGTCTGCGCGACCCGACGCGGGGAGGCCTGGGCGCGGCGCTCCACGAGATCGCCTCTGCCGCGGGCGTCGAGATCGAGATCGAGGAGCTTTCGATCCCCGTGACGGAGCCCGTGCGCGTGGTCTGCGAGTTGCTCGGCCTCGATCCGCTCTTCCTCGCCTCCGAAGGCAGGCTCGTCGCCTTCGTGCCGGAGGCGGAGGCCGAGCGCGCGTGCGCGGCGCTCAGATCCCATCCGCTCGGCCGCGACGCCGTGCGCGTCGGCCGCGTCCTCGCGGGCCGCGCGGGGGTCGTGGTGCGCACCCGGATCGGCGCGCGGCGCTTCCTGCCCCTTCCCGCCGGAGACCCGCTTCCCCGGATCTGCTGATGGATCGTGTCCGGCGAGAGATACGCCTTCGCGGAATCGTCCAGGGCGTCGGCTTCCGCCCCTGGGCCGCGCGCCGCGCGTCCGCCTTGGGACTCGCGGGATCCGTCCGCAACACGACCGGCGTCGTCGTCGTCGCGCTCGAGGGATCCCCCGCCGCGGTCGACGCCTGGATCGAGGCCCTGCGCGGGGAAGGGCCGGAGGGCGCGCACATCGAGTCGCTCATCGATGAGGCAGCGCCGACGCGTGGCGAGCAGGACTTCCGGATCGATCCGAGCGCCTCGGACGAGGCCGGCCCGCGCGGTCGCATCCCGCCGGACGTGGCGCTCTGCGCTCCGTGTCTGGATGACCTCTTCGATCCCGCCGGCCGCCGCCACCGTTATCCCTTCACCCACTGCGCCGTCTGCGGCCCCCGCGCGTCGGTGCTCCTCGATCTCCCCTGGGATCGCGAGCGGACGGCGCTCCGATCGTTCCCGCCCTGCGGAGCCTGCCGCGCGGAGTACGCCGACCCCTCCAACCGGCGCTTCCACGCCCAGGCGATCGCCTGCCCCGACTGCGGCCCCCGCGTGAGCGCGTGCTCGCCCGACGGGACCCCCGTCGCGGGCGATCCGATCGAGTCGGCGGCGGCCTGCCTGCGCGCGGGTGGGATCGTCGCCGTGAAGGGCTACGGCGGATTTCACCTCGCGGCCGACGCGACCTCGGCGGAAGCGGTGGCCCTCCTGCGCAAGCGAAAGGGGCGGCCGGCGAAGCCCTTCGCGATCCTCGTGCCGGATCTCTATCTGGCGCGCACGGTCGCGCGCATCGATTTGATCGAAGAACAGTTGTTGGCCGGTCCCGTGCGCGCCGTCGTCATCGCGCCGCGCGACGAGGCGGGCTTCCGCCGCCTGGGGATCGCGGGGGACGTGTCGCCGCGCACGGGCGACGTCGGGCTCCTGCTCCCCTTCGCGCCGCTACACTTCCTGCTGCTGTACGGCCCGGGGACGCGTCCCGGCACCGACGCCGCGCGCTTCCCGGCGCTCGTCTTCACGTCGGCCAATCTGACCGATGAGCCGACGGTGCACGCCAACGACGACGCGCGCGCGCGGCTGGCGGGGATCGCCGATCTCCTGCTCACGCACGACCGTGACGTGGCGCGGCCGAGCGACGACCCCGTCTTCCGGAGCGCCCCGTCCGGCCCGATCCCCCTTCGCCTGTCCCGCGCCACGTCGCCGCTGGCGCTCTCTCTCCCGGCGTCCTGGCGTGACGCGCCTCCCGTCCTGGCCGTCGGAGGCGATCTCAAGTGCGCTCCCGCGATTCTCGCGGGGGGCGAGATCCTGCTGGGCGAGCATGCGGGCGATCTCGCCTGCGTGGAAAGCGTGGAGGCGCTCGAGCGCCGGATCGCGGATCTGTGCCGGCTCGCGGGCGCGAATCCCGTCGCGGTCGCCCACGATCTTCACCCCGGCTACGTCGGGACCGATCTCGCGCGGCGGCTGGGACCCGAGCCGATCGGCGTGCAGCATCACCACGCGCACGCGCTGGCGTGCCTGCTCGAACACGGCCGCGCCCGCGGGCTGGCGCTGGCGCTGGACGGCGCGGGCTGGGGGACCGACGGGACGATCTGGGGCGGTGAGCTCCTGCGGGTGGACGGCGCGCGCTTCGAGCGGCTCGCGCGTCTCGAGACGGTGCCGCTTCCCGGCGGTGATGCCGCGGTGCAGGAGCCCTGGCGGATGGCGGCGGTCTGGATCGATCGGGCCTTTCCCGAGGGCGCGCCGGGCACGCCCTGGCGCCTGCGGCGAAGCGAGAGCGCCACGCGCGTCGTGCTCCAGATGGCGGCGCGCGGCCTGCGGAGCCCGCTCACGTCCTCGACGGGTCGTCTCTTCGACGCCGTGGCGTCCCTTCTGGATTGCGGAGACCGGGTGACGCACGAGGGGGAGGCCGCGATGGCCCTGGAATCCCTCGCGGCGACCTTCGCGGGGGAGCCGGTGGACGGGGGGGACGCGATGGCGGCGGCGGTCGGCGGAGACGTGGTGATCCGCGCCGCCGATCTCATTCGCGCGATCCTGCTGGAGCGTCTTCGCGGGGACGAGCTCTCCGCGATCGCATGGCGGTTCCACGCGCGTCTGGCCTCGCGTCTCGCGGCCTGTGCGGCGGCGTGGGCGCGGCGGCTCGACGAGAACGCGGTGGCGCTTACCGGCGGCTGCCTGCAGAACCGCCTTCTGTCCGAGATGCTCCGGACGCGGCTCCTCGCGGCGGGGATCGAGCCGCTTCTCCATCACCGGATCCCGCCCAACGACGGCGGGCTCGCGGTGGGTCAGGCCGCCGTGGCGGCGGCGCTCCTGCTCGCCCGAGGCGAAGGGACCCGGGCCTGATTTGCCGGAAGCGAGGTCATTGTGCCGCAGGGCGGGACGGGTTAATTTCCGAGCTTCCGAACTCACCGTCCGCGGAAAGGGGCAAGCGCCCATGAATCTCAAGACACGCATGGCGGTGATCGCCTGCCTTCTCGGCGGGATCGCGATCGCGGCGGGCGCGGGGCCGGCCCGGGCCCAGGAGACCGCCGGCGGGCCGCCGGTGCTCTCGAAGGAGCAGATCAACGGGCTGGTCGCGCCGATCGCGCTCTACCCCGACGCGATCCTCGCGCAACTCCTGCCCGCTTCGACGGTGCCGCTGCAGATCGTCCAGGCCGCTCGTTTTGCCGCTCAGAACAAGGGGCTCTCGGGAGAGGCGCTCCAGA
>JBGPLH010000097.1:0-10047 GCA_041486365.1 Thermodesulfobacteriota bacterium
CCGGCGCGCGGTCGCGAAGCACCCCATCCTCGCCGCCGGCACACCGATCGCGATCACGATCTCGCTCGGCGTGGCCACGCGGCTACCCCAGAGCCCGCTGTCGAGCGAGGAAGTGATCAAGATGGCCGATCAGGCCCTTCTAGAAGCCAAGCGCCAGGGGCGCAACGCCGTGGCCTCCCTCCCCTCTCCCGTCTGAGCTACTGCCCCCTACGCAATTTCAAGTCGCTGTCATCCTTGAACTTTCATGAAGCCGCGCTGCCCGTGAGGCACGCCCACGCCGCCCGCGGCTCGCGGCCGTTGGAAAGTGCCGGCCGGTGGGGAATCCCGTCCGCGGGGCCTTTCGAAAAAAAATCGCCTTTCACGAAAAAAAAGCGCCCGGGGACCAAAGAAATCTCTTGACAGGACTTCTGGCTCGCGTTTATGGTGGCGCCATCGAAGTGGGGATTAGTGGGGACAGGTGGGGAGCCCTTCAAATCTCGGAGCTTAGCAGCTTTGCCGCCGGTACCTCGTGGGCATTCTGGGGGGGAAGCGCAGGAGGCAGGCGGCACACATGGGTCGGTGCGGGGGGTCACTCCCCCGCACCGGCCCAAGTCGTCCATAGGGCTGACATCATTGGTCGTTAGAGCAGCATCGAGCCGTAGCGCCGGACACTGCTCAATCCCTCCCGGCGCAGACCCTTCACCCTCCCCGCTTGGGTCGGCCTCTCCGGGGAGCAGGGCATTCGGGGACCCCGGGCGCGCGGCCGTCCATTCCCCGGGAACCACCGCCAGCAGGTCCGTCCCATGTTCCGCGGCCGTTACGAGCACACGATTGACCGAAAGGGTCGCATCGCGATCCCGGCCAGGTTCCGGGAGGTGCTCGAACAGGAGTACGGTGGCCAGCCTCTCATCGTGACCAACCTCGAGAAATGCCTCGTCGCGCTCCCGCTTCCCGAGTGGGTCCGCTTCGAGGAGCGCGCGGTCGAGATACCCACCGCCGATCCCAAGGCCCAGCTCTGGCTCCGATTCTTCATGTCGGCGGCCGTCGAGTGCCCGCTCGACCGTCAGGGGCGGATTCTCCTCCCGAACAACCTGCGGGAGCACGCGGCCCTGGACCGCACCGCGATGCTGTCCAGCATGGGCCGCCGCTTCGAGATCTGGTCGAAGGACCGGCTGCAGCAGGAGCTGGCCCGGGCGCAGTCGGAGCCGGACGATCACATGGCTGCGCTGGCCAAGTACGGAATCTGAGCCGCGGGCCCGGGTGGTTCCCGGGCCGGCTTTGGCAAGCCGGCCCTCGCGCAGCGAGGGCCGACAAAGAGGGACCCGAGGTCCCTCGCGCAGCGAGGGCCGACTAAAGAGGGAAGGGACGCATGGACCCGAGCGTGTCAATGATCGAGGTGTCCGGCGAGATCGACCGGAGGCTGATGCGGGAGCTCTGCGCGCTGATCGCGTCGCTCATCGACGAGAACCGAACGCGCGTGGTGCTGGACTTCTCCCGGGTGGAGCACCTGCACTATCAGGGGATCGCGCTGCTGGCCGAGCGATCCAGGCAGCTGCGGAGCTTCGGCGGCGATCTGCGGATCGTCGGCGTGAGCCCCTATGTCCGGGACATCTTCCGCGCGGTGGACGCGGAGAGGTCCTTCCAGCTCCGCGGTCCCTTCGGAGACGTCGCAGGAACGCATCCCCTCCCGATCGAGGCGCACGGGGCGCCGGGCCCGTAAGCGGGCCGGGGACGGCGAGGCCCGCCCGCCGGACGTGATCGGGGGAGCATCGATGCCGTCCGAACACCGGCCGGTACTGCTGGAGGAAACCCTGGACGCTCTCAGGTGTCAGTCCGGCCGGCTGTACGTGGATGCCACGGTGGGCGCCGGGGGACACGCCCGCGGGATCCTGGAACGAAGCGCCCCGGACGGCCGCCTGATCGGCGCCGACCAGGATCCCCGCGCTCTGGCCCGTGCGGAGGAGCGCCTGGCCCCCTTCGCCGGACGCTTCGAGCTCCTCCATGCGAATTTCCGGGATCTCCCGGGCCTGCTGCGCGCCCGTGGCGCGGTCCCCGTCGACGGCGTCCTCCTCGATCTCGGGATCTCCTCCGACCAGCTGGCCGACCCGGAACGGGGGTTCTCCTTCCAGCGGCCGGGCCCGCTCGACATGCGCATGGACCCGCGGGCACCGCGCCGGGCGGCCGATCTCGTGAACACCCTCGACGAGCGATCGCTCGCCCGAATGATCCGCGATCTCGGCGAGGAGCCGCGCGCCGCGCGCATCGCCCGCGCCATCGTGGGGGCGCGGGAGGAGGCGCCGATAGCGACGACCGATCGCCTCGCCCGCATCGTGGAGGAAGCCGCGCCCCGGCGGCGCGACGCGGCCGCGATCCACCCGGCCACCCGCACCTTCCAGGCCCTGCGCATGGCCGTGAATGACGAGCTGGGCGCGCTGAACGCGGCTCTGGACGGCTTTCTCGAATGCCTCGCCCCCGGCGGCCGGCTCGTCGTGATCGCGTTCCACAGCCTCGAGGACCGGATGGTGAAGCGGCGGCTGCAGAGCTGGGCGGGGACGTGCACATGCCCCCCGGGCCTCCCCCTGTGCGGCTGCGGCGCGCGGGCCCGCGTCCGAATCGTCACGCGCCGGGCGGTGAAGTCGGGCCCCGCGGAGCTCGCCACCAACCCGCGGGCGCGGAGCGCGCGGCTAAGGACGGGAGAACGGCTCCGGGAGGCGGCGTGAAGGGAGCGGGCCGGCGCAACGGGCGAGTGTGGCGGCGCCTGAGAACCTTCGGGGCCGCCGCGACCGTGGCCACCGTGCTGACGGGATCGGCGCTGTTCTACGTATGGACGCGGCTGCAGGTGGTGAGCTGGGGCTATCGGATCTCCCAGGCCTCGGCGCGTCAGGAGGAGCTTCGCCAGGCGAACCGCGAGCTGCGGATCGAGGCCGCGAGCCTCCGTTCGCCGGGGCGGATCGAATCGATTGCTCGAAAGGAGCTGGGGCTCGATTACACGCGCCCCGGCCAGGTCTTCGCCGTGAAATGAGGCGGCTCGTCGGAGGCCGGCGCGATCGGAGTGAGCGCGCGCCCCGGGTGAGTCCGCCGGTCCGGAAGACGCTATGAAGCCGCTCGTCTCCCGCTGGATCCGAATCCGCCTGGGTGTCGTCGGCGTGATCTATCTCGCCGCGCTGGCGATGGTCCTTGCACGTGTTTTCAGCCTCCAGGTCCTGGACCGCCCCCGCCTCGCCCAGCTCGCCGAGAAGCAGCACACCGCCGAGATCCACCTCGCTCCCCGGCGCGGCCCCATCTACGACCGCCGGATGCAGGAACTGGCGGTGAGCCTCGACGTCGACTCGATCTACGCGCGACCCGGCGAGATCCGTTCGCAACCCCTCGCCGCCGCGCGTCTGGCCGCCGCCCTGGGCATGGACGAGGACGCGCTCCGGCGCAGGCTCGAGGGGAAGCGCCCCTTCGTCTGGGTGAAACGCCGGGTGACGCCCGGAGAGGCCGAGGCCGTTCGCACGCTACACCTCGCGGGCGTGGGCTTCTTCAAGGAGGGGCGGCGCTACTACCCGCACCGGGATCTCGCGGCGCAGGTGCTCGGCTTCGTAGGGATCGACGGGCAGGGGCTGGAGGCGGTGGAGCGCCGCTTCGACGACGTGCTGCGCGGGAAGGTCGAGATCGTCGTGGCCACGCGCGACGCGCTGCTTCGCCCGATCATGGATCGCGGCGCGCCCGAAGACGACGCCGACGCGGGCCACGGCCTGGTGCTCACGATCGACCATGCGATCCAGTACATCGCCGAGACGGAGATCGAGGCGGCCGTCCGCCAGGCGCAGGCCGCCCACGGTGTCGCGATCGTGATGGAGCCGAGGACGGGCGACGTGCTGGCGATCGCGGAGGCGCCCGGCTTCAACCCGAACGTATACGCCGACTCGCCCGCCGAGCTCCGCAAGTGCCGCGCCTTCTCGACCACCTTCGAGCCCGGCTCGACCTTCAAGATCTTCGTCGTGGCGGCGGCGCTCGAGTCCGGGGCGATCCGACCCGCCGACCGCTTCTACTGCGAGAACGGCGCGTACGGATTCGCCGGACGGGTGATCCACGACGTCCATCCCTACGGCTGGCTCGACGTGGCCGACATCGTGAAGCACTCCTCCAACATCGGTGCCCTCAAGATCGCGGACCGTCTCGGCGCGGACCCCTTCTACCGCTATATTCGTGACTTCGGCTTCGGCGCCCCGAGCGGGGCCGACTTCCCCGGTGACCTCCCCGGTCTCCTCCCGCCACTCCAGCGCTGGTCGCGGATCACCCAGGGAACCATCGCGTTCGGACAGGGGATTGCAGTCACGCCGATCCAGATCACCGCCGCCGTGGCGGCCATCGCCAACGGCGGCGTGCTCATGCGTCCCCGGCTCGTCCTGGCGGAGGTTGACGCCCAGGGTCGCAGGGTGCGGCGCTACGAACCGCAGGCCGTCCGCCGCGTGATATCCGAGGACACCGCCCGGATCGTCACCGGCTTCATGAAGCGGGTGACGGAGAAGGGCGGAACGGGGGAAGCCGCGCGAACGGCTGGCTACGTCGTGGCGGGAAAGACGGGGACGGCGCAGAAGATCCGGGAAGGGGTCCGCGGCTACTCCTCCAAGCGGGTAGGCTCCTTCATCGGGTTCGTGCCGGCAGACGACCCCCGGCTCGTGATCAGCGTGATCATCGACGAGCCCAAGGGGATCCCCTACGGCGGAAAGGTGGCCGCGCCGGCGTTCCGCGGGATCGCGGAGAAGACGCTCACCTACCTGAACGTGCCGCCGCAGCCCCTGCCGCCGGAGGAGATCGAATCCCCCTCGAAGAAGACCCCGACGCTCGAAGTCGCGGCCCCCCCCGCGCGCAGGGTCCCGGAGCCTCCAGGCGGCCGAACGCCCGTCGCGCAGCGAGGGCCGGCGGAGTCCTACGAGCCAGTTCTTGCAAAGCGAGGCCCGACCGCATTGGGGAACCCTCCGCCCCCGGAGACCGCGCCGCCCTCGATCCCCGCCGTGACGCCCGTGGCGCTCGGAGCGAGGGTCCCGGACTTCGCCGGCATGAGCGTGCGGGAGGCGCTGCAGCTCGCCCAAGGGAACGGCATCACGATCGACATCGAGGGGAGCGGCGTTGCGGTGAGCCAGAGCGTGCCGGCCGGCGCGCCGGCCGCACCGGGGACGACCGTGAAGGTGGTCTTCTCGTCACCGGAGCGATCATGATCCGGGCGGGAGAGAGCGCGGGATGGGCGCATGAAGCTCAGAGCGCTGATCGAGGGGCTGGCGGCGCGCGGCGGCGTGCCCGCGCAAGAGGTTCTCGCCGTCACGCATGACTCCCGGCGCGTGGGGCCGGGCGCCGTCTTCGTGGCCATTGCGGGCGAGAAGCTCGACGGCCGAGCGTTCATCCCCGAGGCGATCGCTCGCGGCGCCGTAGCGGTCGTGGGCCAGAACCTTCCGGACGTGCCGTCGCGGGTCGCCTCCGTGGAGGTGCCCGACAGCCGGCTCGCCCTCGGATGGCTCGCGTCGCGGCTGCACGGCAATCCGTCCGGCGATCTCCTCGTGGTCGGCGTCACGGGGACCAACGGGAAGACGACGACCGCCACCCTCGTGGAGGCCGTGCTGCGCGAGTCGGGCCGGCGGGTCGGGGTGATCGGGACGGTGGCCTACCGCTGGGGCGACCAGCGGGAGCCGGCGCCCCACACGACGCCGGAGGCGTCGGAGCTGCAGCAGCTCCTGCGCCGGATGCGCGACGACGGCTGCGACGCCGTGGTGCTGGAGGTCTCGAGCCACGCGCTCGCGCTGGGGCGCCTGGAGGGATGTGACGTGGACGTCGGGGTCTTCACGAATCTCACGCAGGATCACCTCGACTTCCACGGCTCGATGGATCGGTACTTCGAGGCGAAGGCGCGCCTGTTCTCCGATCACCTGTCGCGCCCGCCGGTGAAGCGCCCGCGCTGGGGTGTGGTGAACGCGGACGATCCGCGCGCCAACGATATGCTGGCTCGCACCGCGTGCCGCACGATCACCTACGGCGTGGGCGAGGGCGCGGGTGTGAGCGCGTGGAACGTGGGGGCGGGGCTCGCGGGGATCCGCGCGGAGGTTGTGACGCCGGCCGGCGCCTTCGCGCTGCGCTCGCCGCTGATCGGCGCCTATAACCTGTCCAATCTGCTCGCCGCGACGGCGGCGGGGATCGCGCTCGACATCCCTCCGGAGGTGATCCGGCGGGGTCTGGCCGCGGCGGACCGGGTGCCGGGGCGGCTCGACCGGGTGGGCGGCCCGGACGACCCGCACGTCTTCGTCGATTACGCGCACACGCCGGACGCCCTGGACCGCGTGCTGGATGCCGCGGCCGGCCTCGCCGAGGGGCGCGTCATCGTGGTGTTCGGCTGCGGCGGCGACCGGGACCGGACCAAGCGCCCGCTCATGGGCGAGGTCGCGGCGAAGCGCGCGCGCCTGGCCATCGTGACGAGCGACAACCCGCGCACGGAGGATCCGCTGCGAATCATCGAGGACATCCTCGTCGGGCTCCGCCGATCCGGGATCGCGCGCTTCGAGCCGGACGCGCTCCGGGATCTCCCCGGGGAGCCCGGCTACACGGTCGTGCCCGATCGCCGGGCCGCGATCGGCCTCGCATGCCGGCTCTCGGGGATCGATCGCACCGTCGTGATCGCCGGCAAGGGGCACGAGGATTACCAGATTGTGGGCACGGTGAAGCACCCCTTCGACGACCGGGAAGAGGCGGCGAAGGCCCTCGGCGTGGCCCGGATCGGCCCATGACGTCCACCGGGACATCGCGCTTCCCCGTCGCCTGGATGGTCCAGGCGGCGCGGGGCAGGCTGATCCGGGGCAACGCCGGGGGGATCCTCACGGGCGTGTCCAACGACACGCGCACGATCGCGCCGGGCGAGCTGTACGTGGCCCTGCGCGGCGAGAACTTCGACGGCCACCGCTTCTGCGCGGAGGCGATCGCGAAGGGAGCGGGGGGCGTGCTGATCGAGAGCGGCGACGCGCGGAAACCGGCTCTCCCGGGCGCGGGATGCGTGATCGAGGTGCGCGACACGCTGAAGGCGCTCCAGCGGATCGCTCGCGCGCACCGCCGGCGCTTCGACATCCCGGTGATCGCCATCACCGGATCGAACGGCAAGACGAGCACCAAGGAGATGACCGCCGCCATTCTCGGGACGCGGCTCCGGACGCTGAAGACCGAGGGGAACCTGAACAACCTGATCGGGCTCCCGCTCATGCTGCTCCGTCTCGACGGGATGCACGACGTGGCCGTGCTGGAGCTGGGCATGAACCACCGGGGCGAGATCCGGGCCATGACCCGGATCTGCGATCCAACGATCGGCGTCATGACGAACGTGGGCCCGGCTCACATCGAGCACTTCCGGGACGTCGACGACATCGCCCGGGCGAAGGGGGAGCTCTTCCGGACGATGCGCCCCGGGACGATCGTCGTGAACGCCGACGACCCCCGCGTGGTGCGGCAGGCCCGCGGGCTCCCGCACCGTCGGCTGAGCTTCGGCGTGAAGCGCCGGGCCCGGATCCGCGCGGAGCGGATCGCCTCCCGGGGGGTCGAGGGGCAGACGTTCACACTTGTGGCCGGCGGGAAGCGCACCCGCGTCACTCTCCCCGCGCCGGGGCGCCACAGCGTCTCCAACGCCCTCGCAGCGGCGGGCGCCGCCTTCGCCGTGGGGCTGGGGCCGATGGAGGTGGCCGAGGGGCTGGCCTCCTTCGAGAATACGAAATGGAGGATGCAGATCATGAAGCTCGGGCGGAACATCATCCTGATCAACGACTGCTACAACGCGAACCCCGCCTCCATGGAGGCCGCGCTCCGCTCCTTCACCGAGATGAAGGGGGATGCCCGGGGCTTCGCGATCCTGGGCGACATGCTCGAGCTGGGTAGGGAGAGCGAAGCGGCGCACCGCGAGGTGGGACGCCTCGTGCGTGACCTGGGGATCGAGGTGCTCTTCACCTACGGGAAGGCGGCCGAGGCCATCGCCGACGAGGCGGCCTCGGGCCCGGGCGCGACGGAGGTCCACCGCGGGCGGAGCCACGCGGACATCGCGGGCCGGCTGAGGGAAATGACGCGCGGGAAGGACTGGATCCTCGTGAAGGGATCACGCGGGATGGAGATGGAGAAGATCGTCGAGGGGTTCGTCGGCTGATGCTGTACCACCTCCTCTACCCCCTACACGACCAGATCACGCTCTTCAACGTGATCCGGTACCTCTCCTTCCGGAGCCTGGCTGCGGCGATGACGGCCCTCGTCATCAGCTTCATCTTCGGGCCGATGCTCATCCGCTGGCTCCAGCAGGAACAGATCGGCCAGACGATCCGCAATGACGGCCCCAGCCGCCATCTCCAGAAGGCCGGCACGCCCACGATGGGGGGCGCGCTGATCATCGTCGCGGTGACGCTGGCCACGTTGCTCTGGGTGGAGCTGGACAACATCTACTCCTGGCTCGTGGTGCTGATCATGCTGGGCTACGGGGCCGTGGGATTCGTGGACGACTGGCGAAAGCTGCGGCGGAAGGACTCGAAGGGGCTCCGCGGCAAGCAGAAGCTGTTCTGGCAGTTCCTTCTGGCCGCGGTCGTGGCGGGCGTGCTGTACGCGCTGCCGGACAACGAGTTCCGGCCGACGCTCACCGTCCCCTTCTTCAAGAACGTGCAGCCCGACCTCGGGTGGCTGTATATCCCGTTCGTCATGCTCGTGATCGTGGGGGCCTCCAACGCGGTGAACCTCACGGACGGGCTGGACGGGCTGGCCATCGGCCCCGTGATCACCTGCATGGTGACCTTCGGGATCCTCACCTACGTGGCGGGGAACGAGAAGCTCGCCGGCTACCTGCAGGTGCCCTACGTCCCGGGCAGCGGCTCGCTCGTGATCCTCTGTGGCGCCGTGTTCGGGGCGGGGCTCGGGTTCCTCTGGTTCAACACGTTCCCGGCGCAGGTGTTCATGGGGGACGTGGGGAGCCTCGCGCTGGGAGGCGCGCTCGGCACCGTGGCCGTCGTGACCAAGCAGGAATTCCTGCTCGCCGTGGCGGGCGGGATCTTCGTCCTGGAGGCGGTGAGCGTGATCCTGCAGGTCGCGAGTTTCCAGTGGACGGGGCGGCGCATCTTCGCCATGGCCCCCATTCATCACCACTACGAGCTGCGTGGCTGGGCGGAGCCCAAGATCATCGTGCGATTCTGGATCATCTCGATCATCCTGGCGATGGTCGCGCTCTCGTCCCTGAAGCTCAGGTAGGTGCCATGTCCGACGATCTTTCCGGCCGCAGGGTGCTCGTCCTCGGGATCGGGGTGACGGGAATCGCCGTCACGAAGTTCCTCGCCGCTCGGGGCGCCCGCGTCTGCGTCCAGGACGACGCCCCCGAGACCGGGATCGCGACGGCGATCGCGGCCGTGCGCCCCGCCGCGGAGGAGATCCGCACGGGCGGGAGGCGCTGGGACGATCCCCGCGGCTTCGACCTCGTGGTCCCGAGTCCGGGCGTGGCCCCCTACGGCGGCACGCTGCGCGCTGCGCTGGACACGGGGATCACGGTCTGGAGTGAGATCGAGCTGGCGTTCCGCTTCCTGCGGATCCCTCTCATCGCGGTCACCGGATCCAACGGAAAGTCGACCACGACGTCGCTGATCGGCGAGATGCTCCGCGCCGGCGGGAAGCGGACGTTCGTGGGCGGCAATCTCGGCACGCCGCTCATCGAGTGCGCGGCTTCGCCCCAGGGCGAGGAGATCGCCGTGGCGGAGGTGTCGAGCTTCCAGCTCGAACACGTGGACACTTTCAGCCCCCGGATCGCCCTCTTCCTGAACCTCTGCGAGGACCACCTCGACCGCTACCGCTCCTTCGAGGAGTACGCGGGGGCGAAGGCCCGGATCTTCGCGCGGCAGACCGTCAAGGACCTCCTGATCCACAACGCGGAGGACGCGAAGGTCGTGGCGCGCGCCGCGGCCCGGCGCCGCCCCTTCAGCATCGCGCGCTCCCTGCCGGAGGGGATCTTCCAGCGCAACGGCGTACTGATCCGGCGCGAGGGCGGCACGGAGGAGCAGTACAGCCTCGAGACGATGCAGCTGACGGGCG